>CAIJNA010000001.1 GCA_903821805.1 uncultured Campylobacterota bacterium
GTTAAAAATTATTGGACCTTTAATGGTGGTCAATTAGATTATACATTGTCTCCAATTAATTATTTAGAGGAGACTACAGGTACTGCTTTGCGATTATCAATTAATGGATTCGAATTCCTAGTACCAATTACTTGGTACATTTTAATTTCTGATGAAGAAACAACTCAATTAGATACTATTTCAATATCTAATTGTATTACATCAAATAGTTCTGCCTTATTAATGACATCAACAGATTTAAAATTTAGAGTAGCTGATGTTAAGATTGTAGGAATAGAGCATGAGGTATCAATCACTCATCCAATGTTACAAAAAAATTCAGGATTATGTCATCCTGTTGGAAAAGTTATGCAGGACAATAAATTAGAAGCTATTGCAAATATAGTAATAGGACCTCATGATTTATTTAAGTTTTTAAGTAATAAAACATATGGTGATATCATTTGATAAATATCTGTTTAAAATAAAACGGGTAAATTACTATGACAACTTTTCCTCTTGACTTTGTTGAAGCTTTTCATTTTAGTATGAATTATGAAGTGGGACCACAATATAATAAGGATGATGCTGAAACTATTGCTGGTAAATGCGACACAAAAGCACAACGTCGCAAAACAGGATATGTTAATAATGCTAATGATAAAGGTGGTGAAACTAAATTCGGAGTTGCTAAAAAATCACATCCTAACATCAACATAAAAGCATTAACATTAAATGGAGCAATGCAAATATTTTATAATGAATATTGGTTGGCTGGGGATTGTGATAAATTAAAAGCTCCATTATCTATTGCTCATTTCGATGCGTGTGTAAATCATTATATTAATAGAGCAGCTAAATTTTTACAAGAAGCTGTTGGTGTTGATATTGATGGAATTCTTGGTAGACATTCAATAGCAGCTATTAATGAAGGTGATCCTATCGAATTAACACAAAAGCAAATTAAAATTAGAGAACGATTTTTCAGAACTTTAGCTGAAAATAATCCTTCTCAAGAAGAATTTCTAGATGGTTGGTTAGCTAGAGTTGAAAGTATAGAAGAAACATTAGCATAGGAGATAAGAAATGGGTGATGATAAAGGTTTTGGAATTATTATAGTTAGCGCAATAGTTTTATTTTTTATTGTTTCAGTATACAATGTTGTTAACTTTAAAATTGATGAAGTTAAAATCTTAAGATCTAATGATTTATGTGCAAAGTCTGGAATTTACCATATTCTGGTTAGTAAAATGGCATCTGCAGAAAAACGAATCGTTATTGATTGTCAAGATGGTAGTACAGAATACTATCGAGGAACAAAAAAGATAGAAAAATAATAGATGTTGGATTTATAATTAAACATAAGGAATAAAATGCTAGTAACAAAAAGATCAGGTACAACAGAACCTTTAGATTTATCCAAGCTCCATGCAGTTGTAGATTGGGCCTGCAATGGAGATAGAGATTTCCAAGCAATTAAAGGAGTTTCTGTTTCTCAAATAGAAATGCAGGCCAATTTACATTTCCATAATAAGATTAAGACAAAAGATATACATGAGACGTTAATCAAAGCTGCTGCAGATTTAATTTCTGAAGATACCCCTAATTACGATCATGTAGCAGCAAGATTAGTTTGGTTGGCAGTTCGTAAAGAAGCATTTGAAGATTTTACTCCACCACATTTAGGCGAAGTTATTAGAAGAAATGTTGCTGCTGGATTTTATACAGATGATATTTTAACTCACTATACAAGAGAAGAAATAGATGAATTGAATAGTATGATAGATCATAATAGAGACGATTTATTTAAGTATGCTGGTTCTGAACAAATGAGAAAGAAATATTTGGTTCAGAATAGAAAAACAAAACAACTATTTGAGTCATTTCAATTTCCATATATTATGGTTCCGGCAATATTGTTTGCTAAGTATCCAAAAGAAACAAGAATGGGGTGGATTAAGAAATTTTATGATTTAGTAAGTCAACATTATATTTCTTTACCAACTCCTATTATGGCAGGATTAAGAACTAATGTAAAGCAATTTTCTTCTTGTACTGTTATGGATTGTGCAGATTCATTGGAGTCTATCAATGCAACAACTAAAGCAATAGTTGATTATGCTTCTAGGAAAGCAGGAATCGGTTTAAACATTGGAAGGCTTAGAGCTATTGGACAACCTGTTAGAAAAGGAGATGCTGTTACTACAGGTGTAGTTCCTTTTACTAAATTATTCAATGCAGCTTTAAAAAGTGTTGCTCAAGGAGCTGTAAGAGGAGCTTCTTGTACTGCAAATTTTCCTGGATGGCATTTAGAATTTGAAAGATTAATTGAATTAAAAAATAATAAAGGAACTGAAGAAACTAGAATTAGGACATTAGATTATGCTATTGCGTTAAATGGAACTTTATATAAAAGATTAATTACTGGCGGAAATATTACTTTATTTAGTCCAGAAGAAGTTCCTGATTTATATGAAGCATTTTATGGACCTGATTTACAAGCCTTTGAAACTTTATATGTCAAATATGAAAATTCAAATAAAGTAACTAAGAAAACAATTTCTGCTAGTGATTTCTTTTCTAAGATAATGACAGAAAGATTTGAAACCGGAAGAATTTATATTTTTAATGCTGATACTGTTAATCATCAAACTCCGTTTCTAGAATCGATTTATATGACAAATTTATGTGTTGAGATTTGCCTTGCATCTGTACCTCTAGGTAACAATGATTCATTATTACCATTATGCACATTAGCGGCAACAAATTGGGGCAAGTTTTCTAAAAATTTATCTGATAAAGAAGAAAGAATACTAAGAGATTGTTGTCAAGTTGTAGTAAGAGCTTTAGATGCAGTTCTAGATTATCAAGAATACCCTATATATGCAGCAGAAAGAGCTACTAAATTATATCGACCATTAGGAGTTGGCATTATTGGATATGCACATTGGTTAGCTAAAGCCAAAGTGCTTTGGGGATCCGATGAAGCATTGATGATTACTGAAACATTAATGGAAAAACAAGCTTATTATTTAACTCAAGCTTCTGTTGATTTAGCAAAAGAATTTGGACCAATAGAAATACCTACGAAATATTCACATGGTATAATTCCTAGTGATCTTGCAAAAATCCCTGTTAATTTACAAACTATGGATTGGAATAAATTAAAAGCAGACTTAAAAGAATTCGGAATTAGAAATGCTACACTAATGGCTCAATTTCCCGCGGAGACATCAGCATCATTATCAAATGAAACTAATGGAATTGAACCACCAAAATCTTTGATTACTATCAAAGGTTCTAAAGACGGAGTACTTCCGCAAGTTGTTCCAGAATATAATAAACTAAATCATGCTTATCAAACTCTTTGGAATGTTGATAGCAAAGATTATATTAAAACGGTTGCTGTATTCCAAAAATATATTGATCAAGCAATTTCAGCAAATTGCTCCTATGATGCTACTAAAGGTGAAATCACAATGTCAAGATTAATTGAAGATTTATTCTTAGCTTATAAACTAGGAGTTAAAAATTTATATTACTGTCAGGTACATGATGGTTCCGGAGATGAAGTAGTTGATGATGGCTGTGAAGGTGGTGCTTGTAAATTATAGATTTTAATTTGGGGGAAGATTATCTTCCCCCTTTTTGAGGAAATGAAATGATCAAAAAATATCAAATAAAATCAACATTAATTACTGCAATAAAATTTGAATATTCTGAAGAAGGAATAGAATTACTTCAGGAATTTTGTGGAGATGCTTTAATTAGCACATCAAAAGAACGACACATTAATGCAAGTGGAGAAGCAAAAATAAAATCTGGTTGTGTTTTTATTCCATTAAAAACAATAAAGGAAGATATCTCATTAAAAATATTGAAGAAGAATTTCATATTTTAGATGACACTCAATTTAATCTTTTATATGAAGAATTAAAATAA
>CAIJNA010000002.1 GCA_903821805.1 uncultured Campylobacterota bacterium
CCACCGTATAGCAATTATGAAATCAAATCTAATTAATTTCCCCAAATTGATATATGTCATGCAAACAAATATTTAATGTTGCTACAATTTTTTATTAAGATATTATTGCATGAGGAATTTTTATGACATTTTCTACGGAAGCACCAGAGCAAAAGCTAATTGTTAGTTCAAATGCTCCAGACCAAATTCTACTAACTACACCTTGGAGAGATCGTTTTATTTCGCAATCACATCAACTCTTTTTTAGTTCATCTCTATTTTTTGCAATTGTATCCATTGGATTAACTTTGCTTGTTTTTTTAAGAGTAGTAATTTTTAATTTCGAAATAATCCATGGTTTCGGACTGATGTTTGGCGTATTTACAAATGCCTTTATTGGATTTTTGATTACAGTGATTCCTAGATATGCAACTTCATATGAAATTGAGCCAAAGATATATGTTCCAATATGGGCGTTATACCAAATAGCAATTTTAATTGGACTTTTCATTGACCCAGTAGTTGGAAAAATTGGCATTGTTGTAGTTACTTTTTATATTTGTAAAGTATTTTATTTGAATATTATGGACGGATATTTTACAAGCAAAAAAGAAAGTTTTATATTGACTGGTATCCTTGTCTTTGGGGCAGTTTTACTTTTGGTTGAAACAATAATAGGGAAAACAATTTCTTATTTGATTTTTTGGAGTTATCTTATTCCGCTCGTTTTTGTAGTAGCACAAAAAATGATTCCAGCATTTTATAGTTCAAATACAGGAGAATCTCCTTGGCAAAAACCAAAATATTTTTTAGAAGCATCACTTGTTATTTTTGTAGCTCTTGGTATTTCGATAGAATTTGAATTTGTGATAGCGCAAAAAATTGTTTCACTTTTTGCGCTATCATTTTTTTCTTATTTCATTTTTAATCTTAATGTGTATAAAAAGACACCACCTATAGTAGCTATTTTGGTAGTTGCTTTTGTATGGTTTTGGATAGGAATTTTAGTATTATTTGTGGAATCTGTTTTTGAAATACAAGGACTTAGATTTTCGCTTCACATTATGGCACTCGGATTTGTACTAAATCTTTTAATAGGATTTGGAAGTCGTGTTATTTTAGGACATTCTGTTCCGCCACAAAGAATTACTGCTGATAAACTTACTATTGCACTTTTTGGTTTAGTGCAATTTATAGTAATAACAAGAATTGTATCCTCGCTTTTATTTATGGGAAACTCTTTACTATTTAACGTGCTGTTATATTTAAGCAGTATTCTATGGATTTGTCTTTTTATTATATGGGGATTGCGATACGGAAAAACTTTACTTAGGTTGTAGTATCTAATTTCAAGATGAATAAATTTTTACTTTACTCCTAGAAAACCTTTTATATGGTATATATAAACAACTACTTAATATTTTCTTTAATTAAACTTTTATTTATTTGACATAAGTCAAACCTTTAATTTTTTCATATTGCTAGAATACTCATCGTTGAAAATTATATTTAAAAGGAGAATTGCATGGCACTTTCAAGAAGAGATTTCTTAAAAAGTTCAGCTGCAGCAAGTGCAGCAGCAGCAGTTGGAATGAGTATTCCAACATCTATGGAAGCAGCATCAAAATCTGCACAAGCAGGTTGGAGATGGGATAAAGCAGCTTGTAGATTTTGTGGTACCGGATGCGGAATAATGATGGCTACTAAAGATGGGAAAATTGTAGCAGTTAAAGGAGATCCTGCGGCACCTGTAAATAGGGGATTAAACTGTATCAAGGGTTACTTTAATGCTAAAATTATGTATGGTGCAGATAGACTTAAACAGCCACTACTAAGAATGAATGCCAGTGGACAATTTGATAAAAAAGGTAAATTTGCTCCAATAACTTGGAAAAGAGCTTTTGATGAAATGGAAATTCACATTAAAAAAGCACTTAAATCAGGTGGACCTGAAGCTGTTGGTGTTTTTGCTTCTGGACAATATACTATTATGGAGGGATATACGGCTCTTAAAATGATGAAAGCAGGATTTAGATCAAATGCTATCGATCCGAATGCTAGACATTGTATGGCGAGTGCTGTTGTTGGTTTTTATCAAACTTTCGGAATTGATGAGCCAAGTGGATGTTATGATGATATTGAGCTTACGGATACAATTGTTTCTTGGGGTTCTAATATGGCAGAAATGCATCCTATACTTTGGTCGAGAGTTACAGATAGGAAATTATCAAATCCAGATAAGGTAAAAGTTATAAATATGTCTACATACAGACATCGAACCTCTGATTTAGCTGATATTGAAATTATTTTCTCACCAAATACTGATCTTGCACTTTGGAACTATATTGCACATGAAATAGTTTATAATCATCCGGAATCAATTGACTGGAATTTTGTTAAAAAGCATATGATTTTTTGTGCAAGTCCTGTAAATATGGGATATGGTATGCGACGAAGTGATGAAAAATCTATTAAAGAAGGTAAGTATTCAGCTCTCGAAATGGAAACTATCAATAAAGAAATGTCAAAAGTCGTTTCTGCAAAAGAAGCTCCAGCTCTTGCTCCATATGGCTATAAAGCAGGGGATGTGATGGTAAACAAAAATGCTGGACTTGCTCACTGGGAAATTTCATTTGAAGATTATAAAAAATTCCTTGCACCTTATACTTTAGATTATGTTGCAAAAATATCTAAAGGAAATCCTGATGAAGATTTGGAAGAATTTAAAGCAAAACTTAAAACACTTGCTTCTTATTATATTGAAAAGAATAGAAAAGTTGTAAGTTTCTGGACCATGGGAATGAATCAGCACACACGAGGAACTTGGGTAAATACACTTTCATATAATGTACACTTCTTACTAAATAAACAAGCCAAACCAGGTAGTGGTGCATTTTCTCTTACTGGTCAGCCAAGTGCTTGTGGAACAGCTAGAGAAGTTGGAACGTTTACACATAGGCTTCCAGCGGATATGTTTAACGATAACCCAAAACATAGAGAGATAACAGAAAAAGGTTGGGGTGTTCCAGCTGGTACTATCAATCCTATTGGAAATCAACATATTATGAAAATTCATCGAGATATTGAAGATGGATTTATGAAATTTGCATGGGTAAATGTTTGTAATCCATATCAAGATACTGCAAGTGCAAGTCATTGGATCAAAGCAGCTAGAGAAATGGATAATTTCATTGTTACTTCAGATGGATATCCTGGAATATCTGCAAAAGTATCTGACCTTGTATTGCCATCAGCTATGATTTATGAAAAATGGGGTGGATATGGTAATGCTGAAAGAAGAACTCAACTTTGGAGACAACAAGTACTTCCTGTGGGAGATGCTATGAGTGATACTTGGCAATGGGTTGAATTATCAAAAAGATTTACAGTTAAAGATGTTTGGGGTGAATCAACGCTTAGAAATGGAACAAAACTTCCTAGTCTAATTGAACAGGCAAAAGCTATGGGATACACTGAAAACACTACTATGTATGAAATACTATTTGCTAACAAAAAAGCTAAAACTTATAAATTGGATCAAAAAGACCCAATTCAAAAAGGTTATGATAATTCTGAAGGTTATGGTGATAGAAGAAATGTGGTCGGAAGTGATGGACAAATATTTAAGGGATACGGATTCTTTATCCAAAAATATCTTTTTGAAGAATACGCCGGATTTGGAAGAGGTCATGCTCATGATTTAGCTGATTTCGATACTTATCATAGAGTTAGAGGACTAAAATGGCCTGTTGTTGATGGTAAAGAAACTCAATGGAGATTTAATACAAAATATGATCCATATGCTAAGAAATATGGTGAAGCTACAGGACATACAGAGTTTGCATTCTATGGAACTATAGCTAAAGAATTATCATTTGGAAATCTTACAGGTATCACGAATCAAACAAAAACAGCTTTAAAAAATAAAGCTAAGATTTTTGCTAGACCTTATATGGATCCACCAGAAATGCCAGATGCAAAATATCCAGTTTGGCTATGTACGGGAAGAGTGCTTGAGCACTGGCATAGTGGAACAATGACAATGAGGGTTCCTGAGTTATTTAGAGCTGTTCCTGAGGCGCTTTGCTATATGCATCCAAAAGATGCAGATACATATGGTGTAAAACAAGGTGAACTTTGTTGGGTAGAAAGCAGAAGAGGAAAAGTTAAAGCTAGAGTTGAAACTAGAGGAAGAAATAGACCATCTCGTGGACTAGTTTTTGTTCCTTGGTTTGACGAAAAGGTATTTATAAACAAAGTATGTCTTGATGCAACTTGCCCACAATCTGGTCAAACAGATTATAAAAAATGTGCAGTTAAAATTTATAAAGCATAAGAGTGATGTATTACTTTGAATAGTACAGAACAAAAACAAAAAGAAATTGTAATGACAGAAGAACCAATAAACGAAAGAAGAACTTTTTTTTTAACAATTGCAAGAGCAGCTGGATTGGCTGCTCTTGGAGGATTGATTTGGAGTGCTTATGTAGATGAAGTTACATCTAATAGATTAATTTTAAGACCGCCAGGAGCACTTCCTGAAATTGATTTCTTGAAAACTTGCATTAAGTGTGGAATGTGCGTTGAGGCCTGTCCATTTGATACTTTGAAATTAGCATCACCTGGAGATAATAAGCCAATTGGTACACCATATTTTATTCCAAGAGATATTCCATGTTATATGTGTGAGGATATTCCTTGCGTTCCTGTTTGTCCAAGTGGTGCTTTAGATATTACAAAAGTGTCTACAAATCAAAAACTTGATATTAATAAAGCGGAAATGGGGGTAGCAGTAGTAGATAGTAAAAATTGTATTGCTTTTTGGGGAATTCAATGTGATGCTTGCTATAGAGCTTGTCCATTGATGGATGTTGCAATAAAGTTAGATTATTCAAAAAATGAAAGAACAGGCAAGCACGCACTAATTAAGCCAGTTGTTGATAGTGATGCTTGTACTGGTTGTGGACTATGTGAAAGAGCATGTGTTACTGAAAAAGCATCAATTATTGTTCTTCCAAGGGAAATGGTTCTTGGAAAATCAGGAGATCATTATGTTAAGGGTTGGGATGAAACTGATGAGGTTAAACTTGAGACAGCAAAAGCTGAGATAACCAGTACGAAACTAAGTGAAAAATCGGTGGAAAATTCTTTAAATGATTCAGGAGATATACTCAA
>CAIJNA010000003.1 GCA_903821805.1 uncultured Campylobacterota bacterium
CTTTATTTTGAAAATAAAAAAGAATTATTCGATTATATTAAAAATTCTGGGGTTGGCGGAGAAAATAAATTAAATTTCAAAGAAGCAAGAAATCTTTACAAAAACTACTCTCTTAATTATTTAGAATTTGAAGTTATATTTGTCAAATTTTAACCTTTTACTTAAATTATTAAGGATTTCTTCATTATAATCCGTAACTTTTTTACACACTAAGGAACAATTTGGAAGATACAACTTTAGTCGTTTTGTGCGCTGGAAACTCTACGAGATTCGCGCTAAAACCAAAAAAACAATGGATAAGATGTGGAGATGAGCCACTTTGGCTTTATGTTACCAAAAACCTAACATTCAATGGCCATTTTAAAAAAATAATAGTAGTTGCTCATCAAGACGAACTAAAATACATGTCAAACTTTACTAATGAATATACATTTGTAGCTGGCGGTAAAGAACGTCAAGATTCAATAGCAAATGCTTTACAATTTGTAACATCTTCTCATGTTATGATTACTGATGTTGCAAGATGTTGCGTACCTAAAGAGGTTGTAGAATCACTACTGAAAGAGATAAACAAAGCTGATTGTATTGTTCCATACTTAACTTTATCAGATACTATTGTATATGATAATGAAACCATAGACAGAGATTTGGTAAAATTAATTCAAACTCCGCAATTAAGTCTTGTGTCAAAATTAAAAGAAGCTATCCAAACTAATAGTATCTTTACGGATGACAGTAGTGCAATAAAAAATATTGGTGGAACGATTTCATATATCAAAGGTTCGCCAAAATCTATTAAAATGACTTTTGGTGATGAGTTATCAAAGATAGAGTGCTTACCTTCTCCATCAAATGACACATTTATAGGGACAGGGTTTGATATTCATCCCTTCGAAAATGGGAAAGAAATGTTTTTAGGCGGGGTAAATATTCCATCCGATTTTGGTTTCAAAGCCCATAGTGACGGCGACGTTCTTATTCATAGCTTGATAGATTCTCTACTTGGTGCTATTGGTGCTGGTGATATTGGTGAATTTTTCCCTGATACCGATCCGCAATACAAAGGAATGGATTCAAAAATTTTACTCACAAAGATTGTAGCCTTTATACACAATGTTGGATATGAAATCGTAAATGTAGACTTAACTATTATTGCCGAGATTCCAAAAATTAATCCACATAAAAGTATCATCAAAACAACCATTGCAGAACTTTTAGGATTACAGCCATTTAAAGTCAATATAAAAGCAACCACATCTGAAAAACTTGGATTTATTGGAAGAAGCGAAGGAATTGCAGTCCAAAGTATTGCATCATTAAAATATTATGATTGGAGAAAGTAAATGTTAGAAGTATTGATTTTAGAAGATGATATTTATTTAGCACAAAAAGTATCATCAAAACTTCAAGATGATGGCTATTCGGCAACCACTTACGCCTCAATAAACGAAGTTGATAATTCAAAACCATATGATATTATTCTTTTGTCAACAAACATTCCAGTTGGCGACACTAATGATATTATTAAAAGATATCCTAAAAGCACAGTTATTCTTTTGGTTTCATATGTAAGTGATGCAACCGTTACAAGACCTCTCAAAGCAGGTGCTAGTGACTACGTTCTTAAGCCATTTAGTATAGATGAATTACTTAGAAAAATAAAGCATTATAAAGAATTTGAAACATTAAAAGCTCAAAACAAAGTTCTTGAACAATATATGGAATTTTTATTCCAATCTACAACTTGCAACATAAATCTTCCAACTAAATTTCCGTTCCTTATAGAAACAAATGACCAAAAAGAATCAGATAAAATAGTTTTTGAGCTTTCTAAAAAAATGAATAAAGAAATAGAATTTGTTTCACTTACGAAAGAATTTAAATTTGACTTTACAAATAGTAAGGATAAGCTAATCTATATTTATGATTTTCACAATATTAAAAATAGTTCAAAAGATTTACTGCTAAAAAATATTAAAAATCTTAATGTAGTAATCTGCTCTCTTGATACTGTTGATAATTTTCCTTTTGAAAAAACTGTAATAAAAAAAGAGATTCGTGCAGCTCAAAACGATACAATTCTAACAATTAACGAATATGTTAAAATGATGGTTCTGAATTTTCAGAACAATTATCCAGATACAGAGTTAAGTAAGAAATTAGGCATTAGTAGAAAATCCCTTTGGGAGAAAAGAAAGAAATTTGGAATCGAGAAAGATAAATAATGAACGAATCATCAAGAAAAATATTTTTAACACTATTTTATAGTGGATTATCAAAAAAAGCACCTGGAACCGCAGGAAGTCTGTTAGCACTTATTTTAGGGATGTTTATAATAAATTTTTTCAATTTAACCACTCTATTCTTGCTTTCAATTCTGATTACCGTAGTTGCGGTTAAAGAAATAAACATTTATGAAAGAATGGTCGGGACACATGATAATAGCGAGATAGTTATTGATGAATTAGCCGGAATGTGGATCGCTATGAGTATAGCAGGGGTAACTTCAGATGGTTATCTTATAGCCACGTTAGCATTTGTATTTTTTAGAATATTTGATATTTGGAAGCCATCAATCATAGGAAGAATTGACAAAAATATTGACGGCGGAATGGGAGTAATGGGAGATGATATAGTAGCTGGAGTTTTTGCTGGATTAAGCGCAGCTTTAGTAAATCACTTGATCGTTACTTTCATATAAAATTAAAGCTAGTTAGTTAAAGTGTCGCGATACATTATTATAAAAAAGAAAAGAGGAAATTAATATGTTAGAAAAAAATACAATCAATAGCGAAATGCTTGTTCATGTTCCAATGTGTACGCACAAAGAACCAAAAAAAGTTTTAGTTGTTATGGGTGATGATGAAATCAAAAAGGAATTAGAGAAATATGATGCGGAGGTGCTTTATAGTGATAGTTTCAATAGTGATGAAAAATTCGATGTTGTAATCTATAACAATAATATTATTGATGACATTGTGATGGCAAATGCAATGAGAAATCTTGAAGACAAATGTGGAGTATTTGCCTCTAAAGTGATTTCATTTGATGCTAATAGTGATGCTATGAAAAAAGACTTAGCTACGGTTGCAAAAAACTTCTGGATTGCTATGCCTTACGCCTCTGGACAAGACATGATGATTTTAGCTTCAAAGAAATACCATCCACAGGCCGATATTATACTAGACCGAAGCGATTTTGTTGACACAAATTACTACAATACGGAACTTCACAATGCTTCATTTGTTATGCCAACATATATTCAAAAACCACTTACAGGTATAGCAAAAAGATAATCATGAATGGGCTGCAAAATGTTTAAAAATGCAATTGTTTTAACAGGCGGAATAGCTACTGGGAAAAGTACAGTAGCAAATCTCTTTAAACTTTATGGATTTTTAACAATTGACGCAGATGCTATTGCTCATAAACTATTAAATATACATAGCAGTAAAATTAGTGAACTTTTTGGTCCAATGTTTGTTGAAAATGGAGAGGTATTAAGAAAAAAACTTGGAACATTGATTTTCAATAATCTGCAGGAAAAGAAAAAATTAGAAAATTTTATCCATCCATTAATCAAAAATGAAATTCAAAAAGAAGCAATAATTTTTGAACAAAATAATACTCCATATTTGATAGACATTCCACTATTCTTTGAAAATAAGAATTACGATATCAAAACAAGTATTGTTGTTTACACTCCAATAAAAACGCAAATAGAAAGATTACAAAAACGTGATAAATGTGATGAAGCAGTGGCCTTAAGTAGGATCAATAATCAAATGAATATTGAAGAAAAAAAAGCACTTGGAACATTTGTTATTGACAACAGTAAAGATTTGCCAAATTTAATAGCTGAAGTTGAAAGGGTTAAAAATGAAATACTCAAAGTATGATGCAAGTGGAAATGATTTTGTAATATTCCACACGAATGAAAAAAAAGACTACAGTCAATTGGCAATAGAGCTTTGCAAAAAAGAGAATGTTGATGGACTTATAGTGTTAGTTCCTCATATTGTATATGATTTTGAATGGCTTTTTTACAACAATGATGGTTCTACGGCTTCAATGTGTGGAAATGGAACAAGAGCAGTTGCTTTGTATGCATATCAAAATCAAATAACTGGAACTTTTATGAAATTTTTAACAGGTGCTGGTGAAATAAATTGTACTGTTGAGGGTGATATTGTTGAAACACAAATGACAAAACCATTTGAAATTAAAGAGCCATTTGAAGAAGATGGATTTGTTTGCTGGATAGTAAATACTGGTGTTCCTCATATTGTTATTATGACTGACAATTTGGATGACTTTAATCTTGCACTTTGCTCAAAATTAAGACAAAAATACGATGCAAATGTTAACTTTGCAAAAGTAGAAAATCAAAAATTATTTGTTAGAACATTCGAGCGTGGAGTAGAAGGCGAAACATTAGCTTGCGGAACTGGTATGGTTGCATCTTTTCTAAGAGCATCAAATCTTGGATTAGTTGAAAATAGCGCTAAAGTTTATCCAAAAAGTCAAGAGGAATTAAATTTAAGAAAAGATGATGAAGTTATTTATTTTAAAGGTAAAGTAAAATTTATAAAAACTGACGAGACCAATTAATACAAGACAGTACATACGAATTATCGTATGTTGGCTATCCTAAATGCTACAGCATTTTCTAAAATAAGTGAATTGTTAAAACAGCAAACTATCATACCGTCGCTAGTTGCTTTGATCTTACTAACAACTTCTCCATTTAAAGAATTAATTATAGAACCAATAATTTGACCCTTCACAACATAATTCCCTACGATTTCAGCAGGAATAAAAATCCCGCTTTTTTGTGCTTTTACTATTTTTAAATTCTTTTTTGTAATCACATTTGATTCATATGCATTAAATATCTTATGATCTACTATCCCTACTTTATCCATAAATCTTACCATCGCCTGATGAATTTGGCTGGAAATATTCTTGTCTACCAAATTGTCTACAGGACAAACTATCGAGTAAGCTTTAGTTCCCCAAAGTTGCCAGTTATACTGCAAAGTCACTGTATCTATAGATCTTAACTCACTATGATGTATGATTTTGAATCCGAATTCTTTGGCTCCATCCAGATCTTCATAGCCACTTTTAAAAAGTTTGATGTGTGGCAAGCAGTTTGTTGGGTCTCTTCGTCTTTCAAGATTAATTCCATATGTATATCCACTAATTGCTTCAAAAACTTTTGCTGCAATTCTTTGTGTAGTTTCACCTTCACTATATCCTGGAAACATCATATTTAAATCTGTTTTATCTAAAGGCCAAAATCTCTGTGCAATATTTAATGCGTAATGATTAATTGATGGGATAATCAAAACATTACCTTTTATTTTACTTTTATTGATAGTATTTTTCAAATAATCTACCATGTGAGAAGCACAAAAAAGTGGCAATATGGCATCTCCATCCATTGCTCCAA
>CAIJNA010000004.1 GCA_903821805.1 uncultured Campylobacterota bacterium
ATTATCTTTGATGCATTGAAGATTAAAGAATTTATTTTAGGTTCAGATTTTTCAAATTCCGCAATAAATGCTGTGGATTTTAACGATATCTTATCGCTTCTTGAAAAAGGGAAAACATGGCTTATAAAAACCAGATTAGGTGATTATAGTTATTTTAAGAAAGCTAAGATTGACGACAATATAGAAACTTTGTTTAATCAGTTAAAAATGAATTTATCATTCTATTTCAAATACAAAGAGATCAACATTTTAAATAATCTTTTTGTTATTTTCAATAATTTTAGATCATTTCGTTATCAATATAAAAAAGAAAAAAACTCATTACAGTTTAATGATGTAACAAATCTTGCATACATGCTATTACAAAAGTATATAGATAAAGATTTTTTATCATTTAGGCTTGATGCGACATTTAACCATATATTAATTGATGAATTTCAAGATACATCAGTTATTCAATATAAAATATTAGAACCATTAATTGATGAAATCTTATCTGGTCAAAGTGATGATTTAAAGCTCAAGACATTTTTCTATGTTGGAGATGTTAAGCAGTCTATATATAGATTTCGTGGCGGTAAAAAAGAACTTTTCAATTATGTTGCAAACAAATTTAATGAAAATATAAAAGTAAAGATATTAGACAAAAATTTTCGAAGCAGTCGACATATAGTTAGCTTTGTAAATGATATTTTTACAAATCAAAATGAATATGAATATTATCATCAAAACGTTAACTCAAAAATAGATGGATACGTAGAAACTCTAGAGATTAATATTGATACAACGGATATAACAAAAGATAAATTCGAATTTTTAAAACTTAAATTAGAAGATCTTTTAAAGAAAGGCATAAATCCAAATAGCATAGCCATTCTTACATATACGAACAATGACGTTTTGGAAATTTATGACTATTTGAAGGATAATTTTAAAGACTTAAAGATCGTTACAGATATGACCTCAAAGCTTATAAATCAGAAATATATCAAAGCAATTGTAAATTTGATTAAGTACATTTATTTTAAAAATGATATTTATAAGGCTAATTTTAATTCGATAATGGGGTATGGGATTGAGAATGATATCTCTTTTGATTTTTGTGATTGTGATCTAGATGTCGTGTCCCTAGTTAAAAATATTTCCACGCATTATGAGATACTTGAAGATAATGTATTGAAATTTATAGAATCATTATCTCAATATGAAGATATTGTAGATTTTATTTATGATATAGATAAAAATGACACGACAATAATCAATAAAGAAAATGATGGCCTACAAATTCTTACTATATTCAAATCTAAAGGTCTTGAGTTTGACACAGTATTATTGCTAGATAGGATGAAAAACAAAAATACCGATAAGTCTACACTGCTATTCTCTTATAATAACATAGCGCTCGAAAAGATTTATTATAAAGACAAACTCAGAGAGGATTTTGACTTAAATTACAAAAATGCAGTTTCTGAAGAAAAAAAACATTCATTAAATGATGAACTTAATGTTTTGTATGTTGCATTGACTAGAGCTAGATACAATTTGATAATTTTCAGTAAACCAAAACAAAGTGTATTTGATATTCTTGATTCTTTTAATAGTAAATTTAAAATTGGCGAATTATATTTGGGCAATAATGAAAAGAAAGATATAACTTGCGAGAATAATACTATAGAATACAAAACAATTAATCTAGGCAAACAAGAGCTCGAAAAGAATGGTGAGCTTGAAGAAAGCGATGACTTGAAAGCCAGATATTTTGGCCTAGCTACACATTATTGTTTAGAAATGATGATAAAGTTTGATTTAAATTCACTTCAATCAGCGCTTAGTATGACTATAAATAAGTATGACCATATTCTCACTAAAGACGACTTTGCTCAAATAGAGCAAAAGATAAATTTGTTAATTAATGACAAACATTTTACCTGCATATTAAACAATAGTGAATATAAAAAAGAGCAAAGTTTGATTTATAACAATGAGCTTAAGATTATAGATTTATTGCTCAAGAAAGAGGATTATTATGTGGTTATTGACTATAAGACAACAACCAATAATGAGCCAAACCATATTGAGCAAGTTAAAAATTACATGAAGTATATTAAGGATATTACATTATGCAATACCCTTGGATATTTAGTTTATTTGCGACAAAACAGAATTGAAATTGTTGAAGTTTCAAATGAAATATGAAGTCTTTTTGACGATTTTTTAAATAGGATACACAATGAATAAGGTAACACTTGAATATATTAATGATTTATTACAGAATCGCCTAGAAGGTAACGACATAGCATCTCTAAAAGATTTGCCATCACCATCATCTTTTAAAGATATTGATAAAGCTACAAAACGAATTATTAGAGCAATACAAAATGATGAAACAATTAATATTGTCGGTGATTATGATGCGGATGGTGTTATTTCAACTGCAATAATGGTGGAATTCTTTACGAAAGCGATTGGGGTTGAGGTAAATTATATGATCCCAAACAGATTTACCCATGGATACGGAATTAGTGCAAAGATTCTTGACGATATTTATGAGGGGATAATTATTACTGTTGATAATGGAATAAGTGCTGTAGAAGCCGCAGAAATATGTAAAGACAGGGGACTAGATCTTATTATTACTGATCATCATACTGTTGGAGAAAATATTCCAGATGCATATGCAATAGTAAACCCAAAGCAGTATTCTTGTGATTTCCCGTTTAATGATATATGCGGTGCAAACGTAGCATGGTACTTATGTGCAAATATTAAAAAAGAATTGGCTCTTGAATTTAATCTTATAGAGCTGTTTGATTTGTTGACGATAGCAATTATTGCAGATGTTATGCCTATGAAATCTATGAATAAGACTATAGTTAAAAGAGGATTGCAAGAACTGTCCAAATCAAGCCGGCCATCACTGGTTGCCATTAAAGAAAAATTTGGATTAAAAAGCATTAATGAAGATGATATAGGCTTCAAAATAGCTCCGCTTATAAATTGTGCCGGAAGAATGGAGGATGCATCGATTGCACTTGAGTTTTTACTTTCATTTGACGAGTATGAAGCAAATGAACAGCTTGCATATCTTATTGAATTAAATGAAACAAGAAAACAAGAGCAACTTTACATATTTGAAAATTCAAAAAGCAAAGTAAATCCGAATGATAACGTTATTACAGTTTGTGGTGATGATTGGAATGAAGGAATTATAGGCATAGTGGCAGCCAAACTTTGTGAAAAATACAAAAAGCCAAGTTTTGTTTTCAAACAAAATGGATCTATATTAAAAGGAAGCGGACGAGGAAATGGTGAAATTAATTTACATACCTTATTGACGAAAGTCTCTCATCTTTTGATCGGATATGGTGGCCATAAAGGCGCAGCTGGACTTTCTTTGAAGACAGTTCATTTTGATAAATTCAAAGATGCCATAAATTTAGCATACACAACAATACCAAAAGATATTGATTTTGATGGAAGCAATTTTTTGTGTGAAATCAACCTAGATCTTGTTGATGATAAATTGTTTAATTTAATTAATAGTTTTAGACCATTTGGTCTTGAGAATTCTATACCCATTTTTAAATTTACTAATCTTAAAGTAATTGAAGTGAAACCTATAGGTAAAAATAAGGAGTATAAAAAAATAGTTTTTAGTGATACTTTACATACAATAGAAGCGTTAGTTTTTGTCGATATTTCAGATGTTGAGGAAGGTGATGTTGTAACTGTATTGGCAACAATTGATAAAAATGAATTTAGAAATGAGGTTACATATAATCTTCTTGTGAAAGAAATTTTGTAATAAACAAATGTCGCCATTTTATTGTTTTTCAGTA
>CAIJNA010000005.1 GCA_903821805.1 uncultured Campylobacterota bacterium
AAAGTATAATTATTTATTTAATACTTTTTTTACTGCTTTTCCAATATCAGCCGGGCTTACAACAACAGTAACCCCAGCAGCTTCAAGTGCAGCCATTTTTTCAGCCGCAGTTCCGGCACCACCACTTACAATAGCTCCAGCATGTCCCATTCTTTTACCCTGTGGTGCTGTTTGACCAGCAATAAAAGCAACTACTGGTTTTGTAATGTGTTCTTTAATATAAGCGGCAGCTTGTATCTCAAGATCTCCACCAATTTCACCAATCATTACGATTGCATGTGTTTCAGGGTCTGCTTCAAACATTGGAAGAAGTTGTTTATAAGAAAGTCCTATGATAGGATCTCCACCAATCCCAACAGCTGTTGTAATTCCAAATCCTTCTTTGCAAACTTGATTTGCACCTTCATAAGTTAAAGTTCCAGATTTTGAAATAAGTCCCACATTTCCTTTTTTGAAAATATTACCTGGCATAATGCCTATTTTGCATTCTTCGGCTGTAATAATTCCTGGACAGTTTGGCCCAATTGTCATCATCCCATGTTTAATAGCGTAAGCTTTTGCAGCTTGCATATCTCTTACAGGAGCGCCTTCTGTTATAATAACAGCTAGTGTAATTCCAGCTGCTGCTGCTTCCATTACAGCATCTGCAACAAAAACAGGTGGTACAAATATCATAGAAACTGTAGCACCTGTTTCAATAACAGCATCTTTTACTGTATTAAATACAGGCTTACCAAGATGTTCTTGACCACCTTTATTTGGAGTAACACCACCAACAATATTTGTTCCATAAGCAATACATTGCTCAGCATGGAATGTTCCTTCTTTTCCTGTGAAACCTTGAACGATAACTTTTGTATCTTTATTTACCAAAATTGACATTATTTTTCTCCTTTAGCCGCTTTTACTGCTTTTGCTGCACCATCTGCCAAATCAGTCGCAGCTATAACGTTTGCTATATTTGCATTTTTAAGTATCTCTGCAGCTTCTGGTGCATTTGTACCATCAAGTCTAACGATAACTGGAACTCTTACGTCCACCATCTTTGTAGCTTCCAATATTCCATTTGCAATTCTATCACATCTAACAATTCCACCAAAAATATTTACAAATATTGCCTTAACTTTTGGGTTTTTTAGAATTATCTCAAAACCTTTTGCAACAGTTTCTGCGTTTGCTTTCCCCCCAACGTCAAGGAAATTAGCAGGTGTTCCACCCATATAGTTAATTGTATCCATAGTACCCATAGCAAGACCTGCACCATTTACCATACAACCTATTTCTCCATCAAGTGAAATATATGAAAGGCCATATTGGCTAGCTTCTCTTTCATCTGCATCTTCTTCACTAATATCTCTCATATCTTCAATATCTTGATGTCTAGCAAGTGCTGAATCATCAAATCCCATTTTTCCATCAAGTGCTAAGAAATCTCCAGAACCAGTTTTAATTAAAGGATTAATTTCAATCATTTCCGCATCATTTTCCATATAAAGTTTATACAATTTTGAAGCAAAGCTAATAAACTTCTTTTGTTCAATTGGATCAGTAATACCTAATCCAAATACAAGTTCTCTTCCGTGAAAACCTTGGAAACCAATAGCAGGATCAACCGCAACTTTGATAATTTTTTCAGGATTATCATGCGCAACTGTTTCTATCTCCATACCACCTTGTGTTGAAGCCATAATAACAGGCATCTCTTTTGCTCTATCTAAAACAACACCAAGATATAATTCATCTACTATATCTGCACCTTCTTCTATGTAAACTTTTTGTACAAGTTTACCTTCTGGCCCTGTTTGATGTGTAACTAAAGTCATGCCCAAAATTTCTTTTGCTAATGTTTCAACCTCGCTAACCGAACGAGCTAATTTAACTCCTCCGCCAAGTCCTCTTCCTCCAGCATGTATTTGAGCTTTAACTACCCAAATTTTTCCGCCAAGTTCGTGCGCATTAGCAACAGCTTGTGCTGGTGTATTTGCAACTATTCCTCTTGGTGTTGGAACACCGTATTTAGCAAAAATTTGTTTTGCCTGATATTCATGAATATTCATATTTACTCCTTAATTTTTGTCCTGAAAATTTGCACAATCAGAAGATCGTTTTAGATTGAACTTTAAAATTATAACGAAGTCGCGTTGAAATCTAAAGATTACGCATTTTAATTAATTGGATTGTCATTTGAGTGTTTAGTTTTTACACACTATTTAGAGTCATGTGTGTAAAAATGATTCGATATACTAAGAAAAATAAGAAATAAGACTATTTGGAAAATAAATTAACATTGCATTTTAAAAACAATTAAAATATGTTACTAAAACAATAATCCTTCTAAATGCATTTTAT
>CAIJNA010000006.1 GCA_903821805.1 uncultured Campylobacterota bacterium
TAGACTCTTCACTGCTTGCTTGAGATATAATATTCTAAAGATGTCATCAACAAAAGTTTTCCCTTTTGGTGGCAAAATTACTTTACTAAATAATTCTTCAATAGTGATAATTTTTGGTAAGAATTGATTTTTGGCTTTTTGTTGGGAAATGTATTTCCAAGCCGATCTACTGGTAGGAAATACAAATAATTGATTAGATAGCATTTGTTTTTATGTAAAAATTACCTATATCATTTCCAATTTTTATTTTACCCATAATATTCCAATATGATTTTTTCGCAATTGCTATATTATTTAATGAAGTATTTTTATTTAAAACAACTTCTTTGTCATAAAGGTGAGTTGATGGCATAGTGAACAATATGCTTGTTTCTATTTGTTGTATCTCTTTTTTTGTAGCCTTATCTTTAACAATTACAGATACATTATTTTCTCCGATATGTAAAATATCTTTTCTAATTTTTCTACTTTGGATTACCCTTTGAGACAAATATATATCATCGTAAGTCAAAGAATTTTCAACAAAATCGTTTATTTTAATTTCAATGTCATATTTTGATTGAAAATTCTGATTAGCAAGCATAATTTGATTGAAATTTTCATCAACATTGTGATAATAACTCATAAATGTGTTGTCATTGTCTTTTCCAACACCAGCTCCAAGAGTCATCACAATAGTCCAAGCAATTAATGAAATGCTAAATAAAAATTTACCAATAAAAATTGCATATAACGTTCTTTTACTCATTAGTTTTTGCCTTAATTTTTTTCTCACGCAAAATCACTAGAAAATAAAGGATAATTCCACTAAGTACCATAGTATACATAAATACTTTCCAAATAGTACTAGCAGTTTTTCCTTCACTTCCAATACTTGATGTTAGCGTTACACCTTTGCTTAATGCTATCTCATCAGATATTTCTGCGTAACCATTTAATGCTGCCGCACTAACTTTTGAATTCAATGTATTTTTATCTTTTGCTGCCAAAAGAGGTATAACATATTCATCAAGAATAGAATCTCTATCTACAATATTTTTTAAATCATCACTCATCAAAATATTTGCATATTGTTGATCCAAAGCAACAGTTAATACAACAAAAGGCTTTGTGCCATTTAGGTCAAGTTTTATTTGTGAAATCAATGCATTTTCTTTTTGCTTCATAATCGCGATTCTATCCTTAAGTGGAAGGTCTGGATTAATTCCATTATCACCTTTTACATCAAGATAAATATTTACGCCTAATTTAGCTTTGGCTTCATTACCAATTGTATTGATTTTTTCATAAGCTCTTTGATCTATTAAACCGCCTGAATTTAGTATAAATTCATTTCCATATAAATTTGAAATTAAAAAAAGAGATGCTAAAAGCACCCCTTTTCTAATATGTTTGTACATATTAATCATAGCCTAACCAACAAAAACTCTAGTTGGGTCAAGATATGTTAAATATACCGTCGCAACAGCCGAAACTACTAATAACCATGCAATAATTTTTTCCATAATATATCCTTATTTCTCAGTTCGCATCGTATGATTTTCTGGGCTATTCATTTTAAGCCCAGTTAAATCTTGATTGATTGTATAATATTTCTCAGCATTTGCTTTTTGAGCACCTATGCCAAAAAATGTTAAACCACCTAAAATACTTAATAGCAAAACTACAGCTACTAAGTATCCCGTAATACCATTAAGAGCAAATAATCCTCTTTCTGATTCGTGCATTTCTTTACTTAATCCCATAATTATTTTCCTCCTATGCTTCTAATATATTCTGCAACAGCTTTAA
>CAIJNA010000007.1 GCA_903821805.1 uncultured Campylobacterota bacterium
AAGAGTCAAATCTTTTGATAATTTTTTTCGTCTTATTCTCATAAAAATCCATTTTAATTCATATTTGATTCATATAATAGTATAAAATACTCAAATATAAATAAAATCTATTCAACTAAAATTCCTATAAAAACAATAATAAAGAAGATATTATTTGGATAGTAAAAATAAAGAAAGGCTTATATGAAAATTCTAGTGGTTGAAGATGATATTAAAATTGCTTCATTGCTAAAAAAAGGGCTTACTGAAGAGTATTTCAGTGTAGATCTATCTTCAAATGGTGAGGAAGCTATTTATTTGGCTTCAGTTAATTGTTACGATGCAATCATCTTGGATATTATGATTCAAGGTGTTGATGGTTATGTTGTTTGTAAAAGCATACGAAATCAAAAAATAAAAACGCCGATAATTATACTAAGTGCAAAAAGTACTATAGAAGATAAAGTTTCTTTATTAAATCTAGGAGCTGATGATTACGTAACAAAGCCTTTCAGCTTCGATGAACTACTTGCCAGAATTCGGGTACAACTTCGTAAAAATGAACAAAAAGATAACATATTGCAAATAGATAATTTAATTTTAAATGCTACAAGAAAGATTGTTTCTAGAAATAATGAGATAATCAATTTGACTGCAAAAGAATACTCTATTCTTGAATATCTTATGAGAAATAAAAACTCCATTATAGACGAGGAAACACTTAATAATAGTACGATAGGAATTGAGGATTTCATTTCGAGCAGCAATCTCCTAAATGTTTATATTTATAGATTAAGAAATAAAATCGACAAAAATCATGCTGTAAAGCTTATCCATACATATAGAAATCTAGGATATAAAATAAGCCATGAAAATATTTAAAAATATAAAATTTAGATTATTGACTGGTTTATTCATATTCTTGTTTACTATATTTTATTGCCTTGGGTACATACTAATAGATTCTTTCAAACAAACATATCATCAAACCATACAAGATTCACTTTCAACCCTTACAAAGGATTTAAAGCATGATTTCAATATATACCTAAATGACTCCAGTGAATTTGAGAATATTAAACATGAATTTGATATTGATATTTTGTACGGGCAAATAATAACAATAAATACAAAAAATAATCCACGAAATACATTCATAATCAATGCCAAGTCTGATGATCTAAGGTCTTATAATCTAGCTTTCTATAGATACTTAATACCTCAAATATCATCTGAAAATATAATCTATTCTATTCAGCACATAGAAGAATTAACACCTAAAAAAATCCAAGTTGCTACAGTTATGTTGGAACAAACAAGCGATACTATAACAGTTTTGCAATGCGCAATACCTTTTAGTAAAGAAACTAGATTTATTGAAAACATGAAAATATATTTATGGTTGAGCTTTCTGGCCTTGCTTTTTATTGTATTAATTGCTGTTTATTTTATAATATCAAAATCTTTAGAAGCGACCAAATTAGTCGTTGATGAAGTTAAAAATATTCGGCTCGACGGAAATATTTATCATGTTAAAACAACTGGAATATCAAGAGAAATAGATGACCTTATTAAAACTTTTAATGTTCTGATAGATGATTTGCAAATAAACTACAACAAAGTAAAAGATTTTGGACAAAATGCATCGCATGAATTAAAAACTCCTCTCACAATTATTAGAGGTGAGATCGAAGTTGGCTTGCGAAAAGAAAGAACTATTAGTGAATATAAAGATATTTTATTGTCTACAATAAATGAATTAAATTTTTTACAAGATACAATTGAAAAAATATTATTTTTATCAAGCAACCCAAATATAGATATTATAAAAACGTTCGAAGAAGTTTACGTCGATGAAATATTAACAGAGTCAATCAATGAAAAACAAGCATTTGCTAAAACCAAAAATATCAAAATAAATCTGATTGAATTGTCACCATTAACAACTAAAGGAAATCTATCTTTACTAAAAATCGCTATCAATAATCTAATAGATAATGCAATTAAATATTCAAATAAGGAATCGTTCATAAATATCTCTCTCACCAATAATAAACTTATTATTGAAGATTTTGGCTGTGGGATACCAAAAAATGATCTTGAAAAAGTCTTTGATAGATTTTATAGGGTTGACAAAATAAGAAGTACACGAAATGGGAGCGGTCTTGGACTAAGCATTGTGAAGACAATTTTCGAACTGCATGGGTTTAAAATTTCAATAAAAAGTTTAGAGGGTGAGTTTACAAAAACCATTGTTCAATTTTAGATTACTTCAAATTTCATTTTCATCATAATTCAGGTTTAACTGCTATTTTGCTAAACTAAATAATATTACAAATATAAGAAATATTACAAAAAAATAGAATGGAACAATATGGCAATAATCGATATACAAAAAATTTCAAAACAATACGATATAAAAGTAATATTGAAAGATGTAGATTTTACACTTGAAGTTGGTCAGAGAGTAGCCGTCATAGGTCAAAATGGTCAGGGAAAATCAACTTTCATGAAAATTCTAACTGGTGAAACAGAAGCAGATAGTGGAGAAATAGCAGTTGATAAATCTGTAAAAATTGAGATGCTTGAACAGCAACCAAAATTTAAACCAGGAACTACAGTTAGAGATGCTATAGAAGAACAATTAGTTGAATTAAAATCAGCTCAAAGAGAATACGATGCTCTTTCATTACAAATTGCTGAAGATTACGAAAACGAAGAACTTTTAAATAGGCAATCCGAGCTTAGTATTTTCCTAGATCACCATAATGCTTGGGATCTAGACAACAAAATACAAAGAGTTTTACAAGAATTTATGTTGAAAGACTATGAATTCAAGGATGTATCGCTTCTTAGTGGAGGTGAGCAAAGAAGGGTTGGATTAGCTGGACTAATACTTAAGAAACCAGATGTTTTACTTCTTGACGAACCTACAAATCACCTTGATGTCTACATGGTTGAATTCTTAGAAGAGATACTGTTAAAAGAGAAATT
>CAIJNA010000008.1 GCA_903821805.1 uncultured Campylobacterota bacterium
GCATCATAATCACCGACAATATTAATTGTTTCATCATTTTGTATTGCTCTAATAATTCGTTTTGTAGCTTTATCAATATCTTTAAAAGATGATGGTGATGGCAAATCCTTTAGCGACTTTATTTCATCGGTATCTATACGGTTTTGCAATAAATTCCTAATATCATCTATAGTCATATTTATCATTAGATAGCAACTTGCATTTTTGCACTTATTTTAAGATTTTGCATCATATTTCCTGAAAATTTATTTGGCAGATACTATACTAAAAATTAATAATACTTTCATAAAAAGCATTTATTTATTTATTAATTTAGTTTTATTTTCTTGTCATTCCAAAATACTGCGACCGCACAGTAATATCAGTCACAACACTATTTGAGCTTATAACTTCCAAGACCACTTTGGCAACTTCGCTTGGCATAAGATGACTATTTTCTTTGTTTGATGGTTTAAATTTAAGCTCATCAAAAAATGGAGTCATTGTCATATCTGGATTTATTGAAGTTACTTTCACTCCATCTTTTCGCACCTCTTCAAATAAAGAAAGGGGAAAATCCCTTCAACCACTTTTTGTAGCAGTATAAAGTGCCGAAAACTTAGAGTGTCTTGTTGCTTCAATTGATGCAATATTTACAATATGCCCTTTGGTTTTTTTCAGGCTTCTTAAAAATAAATTTGATAAAAGTATCGGGGCTGTTAGATTTACAGCTATAAGTTGCTCAATATTTTTTGCACTTATCTCTTCGTGTGGTTCAAAGATCCCAACTCCAGCACAGTTTACAAGAA
Source organism: uncultured Campylobacterota bacterium (assembly GCA_903821805.1). Lineage (GTDB taxonomy): Bacteria > Campylobacterota > Campylobacteria > Campylobacterales > Arcobacteraceae > CAIJNA01. The sequence goes on from CAIJNA010000008.1 coordinate 789, forward strand.
GTTTTATATCGGCTACTTTTAAAAGTTCTTTTACCTCAAGTGTCAGTGCTTTTGTATCTTCAAGCCTAGAATTAAGTTTGATTATTTCATACCCATTCGCTTCAAGTAGAGTACAAATCTCTCTTCCAATTCCACTACTAAATCCTGTAATTACTGCTTTCATAATGATTTTATTTTCTCCATATAACTCATTTTCATAAACTCTTCCATTTGATTATTTGAACTATATTCGTATCCAAAAATATCTTTCCACAAACTATGTGCTTCCATACAAAGATAAAAATACACCTTATGATGCCAAGGACTAAAACTCTCGTATAGTGTTTTAAACATCTCTTTTTTCGTCTCAATTGGATACGATTTTTTGCCGTTAATATCTTCAAAAGGCATTTGTAAAATCTTTGTTTTTAGTTCTCGTTCTCTTAGTTTTTTGATTACTGGTTTTATAAAGGTAAGTGTTCCCATCGAGATAAGTACGACTTCATCTGGAGTAAAAGTATCAAGCAATCTGTTAACCACAACTTTATACTCAGCTAAATAATCTTTATACACAACTATCGGGTGAAAATGAAATCCCACCAAAATACCCTTATCAGCTAACTTTCTAGCACTTCGTATCCTCTCATCCAAGCTAGCTGTTAAATGTTCTTCATTGTCTATAATCGTTTGAGTATTCAAACTCCAAGATAACATTTGGATATTTTCTAGCAAATTCAAAAAGGGTATCCAAAATCCCATTTCGATTTCCCCACATCAAACTATCACTACTTTGTCCAGTACCGATATGGTAAATCTCATCATGATTTAAGATAAGATTTTCAATTTTTGACTTAAAATCTTTATCAAAGCCGATTTTATTTTCATTATAAAAACTCTGAATTGAACAATAACTACAATCAAACCCGCAAGATTCAACTGCATCCAAAGTAA
>CAIJNA010000009.1 GCA_903821805.1 uncultured Campylobacterota bacterium
AGAAAAAACATGCCAACTATTGCTGATGAGATATTTATTAAAGTTCAAAATAATCATGATGATTTGATTGAAATGATGGTGCAGACTGAGATAAAGAAGCTTGAAGTCGGACTAAATACTATCAAAATAATAGCTACAATTTCACCACTTTTAGGTCTTCTTGGAACGGTTATTGGTATATTTTTATCATTTGAAGAAATTAGTAAAGTAGGGCTTGACAATCCAGCGGCATTTTCAAGCGGCATTTCATTGGCTCTTATTACTACTGTTGTTGGACTTATAGTATCTATTCCTCATTATATTTTTTACAATTATTTCATTGGAATCTTGGATAATAGTGAACTTTCTTTAAAAAGCGAAGTTCTAAAAAAGATATGAGAATATAATGAAACGAAGAGAACCGCTTAGCTTGGATTTGACGCCACTTATTGATGTGGTTTTTATTTTAATCATCTTTTTTATTGTAAGTTCATCTTTTAAAAAAGATACATACGCACTAAATTTGACATTGCCAGATGCAAATGGTGCTTCAAAACAAATCGAGAAGAAAATCGTAATAGTTGAACTTAGCTCAAAAGATGTAGCTTATAATGGTGAAAAGATGGATTTTTTAAAACTCCAATCGAAGCTTGAATCTATTGAAAATAAAACAGAACCCGTAACTGTTAAGATTGATAAAGATGTTTCATATCAAAAAGTTGTTGAATTGCTTGATATGTTGCAATTAAATGGACTTGGAAACTTGGCTTTAGTCACCAATAAGTAAGAAAAGAAATTATTTTAAATTGCTTTTCTTGTAAAAGTAGTTTGTAGCTTCAACAAATCCATCAACACTTCCACAGTCAAATCTTACTCCTGAAAATTTGTATGCCAACACTTTTCCTTGTTTTGCAAGTGTTAAAAGTGCATCCGTGATTTGTATTTCACCACCTTTTCCTGGCTTTGTGTCTCTTAAAACATCAAATATCTGAGGAATAAGTATGTATCTTCCAATTATCGCAAGATTTGATGGCGCATCTTTTGATTCAGGTTTTTCAACCATATTATCTACTTTGTAAACATTCTCTTCTATTAAGTTGCCTGCTATTACACCATATTTATTTGTGTCTGTCATTGGAATTTCTTCAATCGCAACAACACAACAATCAGGATACTTTTTATGAATATTTGCCATTTGGCGAAGTACTGTTTGACCATTTGCATTATCACAAAGGTCATCAGCAAGTATTACAGCAAAGCTATCTTCATGCCCAATTAGTGTTTCGCCAGTTAAAATTGCATGGCCTAAGCCTTTCATTTCAATTTGTCTTGTGTAGCTAAAAGTGCAATTATCCATAACGCTTCTTATTTCGTTTAAGTAGTGCTCTTTTGATGTCCCTTTGATTTGGTGCTCAAGTTCATAGCTAACATCAAAATGATCTTCAATAGCTCTTTTTCCTCTCCCAGTAACAATTGCCATCGTTTCGCAACCAGCCTCAATAGCTTCTTCTACTCCATACTGTAAAAGTGGTTTTGTTAGAACTGGTAGCATCTCTTTTGGAATAGCTTTAGTAGCTGGTAAAAATCTTGTACCATATCCTGCAGCCGGAAATAAACATTTTTGTATCATTTGTTGCCTTCTTTTTAAAGTGTAATATTGTATTTAAAAAGTGTTTTATACCAAATTAAATTTTTTTAAGTATAGTTAGTGATGACTTATGAAGAATGGATAAATGAACACAAAATAAAACATCAAAAATTAGTATCAAAGCTTTCATATTTAAGTGACATGGAACTTGTTAAATATTTTGATTTTGATAATATGGTTAAATATGAACCAGATTTTTGTTTACTTTATAAAGAAAATACAAAATGTCATGATATGGAAACTTTAAATTGTTATTTGTGTGCATGTCCACTTTTTAGACTTGATAAGACAAAGAGCTTTTGTGATATTGCAAGTGTTAATGGCGGAGAGTTTGTTGGTCCAGATGGCTTTATCCATCAAGATTGTAGTGGTTGTACGATTCCACATAAAATCCCATATATTGAAGCAAATTTCGATAAGGATTGGGGAAGTATTATGAAAAATGTAGTTCAAAAATAATATGCAGGAGAAATAATAAATGGTAGCAAATATTTTTTTTGGTAGCAAAAAAGAATGTAATAGAGAACTTGAGGAGATTTTAAATCCATATTCAAAAAAAGTGGTTTCAAAATACCCAAAATGTACAAAAGAAGACACAGTTCGTGCTTTAGAAATCGCAAAAGAGGCTTCAAAAGCTACAAAATCTTCAAAGCTATCACAACGGATTGGATGGTTTGAAGATGTTGTTAAAAATCTTGAAATACAAAAAGAAGATATTGCAAAAACGATAACAGATGAAGTTGGGAAGCCAATTGCATTTTCAAGAGTAGAAGTTGAAAGATGTATCGAAACAATAAAACTTTCAATACATGCAATGGTAAATCTTGAGGGACACACTATAAACACAGATGCTATGAATAGTGGTAAAAAGACTACTGCTTACTTCACTAGAGTTCCAGTTGGTGTTGTTG
>CAIJNA010000010.1 GCA_903821805.1 uncultured Campylobacterota bacterium
ATAGTTTCAATAATATCACCTTGTTTGATACTGTCAAGTACTTTGAAACTCTCTTTGTCATCAGCTTTAATATTTCCAAATACTGTGTGACCACCATCAAGATGTGGACATGGAACAAAACAAATAAAGAATTGACTTCCACCAGTATTTGGTCCAGCATGAGCCATTGACAATGTACCTTTTACGTGTTTTTGACCTGGAGCTTTTGTCTCGCATCTAATATTCCAATCTGGTCCACCTGTACCAGTTCTGTTTGGACAACCACCTTGTGCCATAAATCCTGGAATTACTCTATGAAAATTTAATCCATCGTAAAATTTACTATTTGCAAGCTCAGCAAAGTTTGAAACTGCAGTTGGTGTATATTCTGGTGTTAATTTTATAATTATTACACCTTTTGATGTTGTAATTTTTGCATAAGCTAATTTGCTTAATTCCTCTTGTGAAAGATTGTATTCTTTTATAGATCCTCTTGCCATTTTGTATATCCTTTTGATTAATTTATTAAATTGTTTGAGATTGTATCGAAAAATAATTATGGTTGAGCTAATGGAAGCACAGCAGGTTTTGGAACAACGGCTGGTTTTAGAAAATTTAATTTTACCATCGTGTCAATTGTTTTTTTAAATACTGGTACAGCAGAATTAGCAGCATAGTAATAATACCAGTGCTCGCCAGTACTGATTGGGTTGTTTACGGTTACACCAACTGTATATTTATGGTCTTTGTCGTTAACAAATCCAAAGAAACTACTCATATATTTTTTTTGGTATCCACCTTTTCCAGCAACATTTGCAGTTCCGGTTTTGCCACCTATTTCAAGTCCCTCATAAATAGTATTTCTACCTGTACCTTCTTGAACAGTTTTGATTAAAAGTTGTTTCATAGTATCAGCTGTTTTTTTTGAAAGAACACGAACACTTGGACTTGCAATTTCTTTACGAACAATACTTGGAGTTACCATATTCCCGTCATTATTGAAAACATTATAAGCTTTTAGTAGCTGCATAAATGTTATAGTCATACCTTGCCCATACGAAATAGTTGATTTAAAAATATTTAAATTTCCAGATTGTTCACCTGCTGAAACTTGATTTATTGTAGGTAAGTTTCCTATTTTTTCATAAGGTAAATCAATCCCACTTTTTTGATGAATCCCAAATAAATTGTACCCATCAAGTAGCTCTTTACCTGTAAGTCTATTTGCTAAAATAAGAGTCCCGATGTTGCTAGAATTTATAATAATATCTTCAATAGTAAGCATATTCTTTTTAAATTGATGATCATCGGAAATATTCCAATTTCCAATTTGAATCTTACCTCTAGGAAACTCACCTTGTCCATTAACAGAGCCATTGTTGTGAGCATTTATAAGCTCTGTTAGTGTTGCTTTATTTTTTTCCAAAACTAAAGAGATAGCAATTGGTTTAATAACTGAACCAGGCTCGTATTGGTATTCAATTGCACTAATATTAAGATTCCCTATCTCTTCAGCTCTAATAAACCTAGGATTAAATCTATTTGAAGACGCTAAAGCTAGAACATTTCCTGTTTTTGAATCTATTACTGATACAATAATCTCATCAGCGCCGAGTTTTTCTTTGTATAGATCAAGCATAATTTCTATATTTTTTTGAAGTCTTAGCGGGATATTTAGATTTAGAGTATCACCATCTTTTCGTGTTACTATTCTGGAGTCACGATTAAATATTATATTTGAAGATATATCTCTATCACCTTCTAGGATACCATTTTTTATATTGTTTAGCTCTTTGTTATAGCTTTTTTCAAGCCCTTTAATACCACTAATTCTAGATTTGTCTTTGGTGTCGATCTCTTTTCTAAGATGCCCAATAACTGGAGTCAAAGTATCGTTGTATGGATAATCTCTAGTTTCACCTGTTTCAAAAATATTCATACCAAATATAAGACGAGAATTGTTAATTTTTATCTCATGAAATACATTTAGTTTGATAAGCTTTCGACCCAATAGTTGAAGATTTTTTGCGGCTCTTGAATTAATATCTCGACTTATTATTAAATATCCAGGTTTCCTAAGTGAACCATCTATTTTATCTCTTACTATCTGCTCTTCTATATCACTATAGATTGAAAATAATTTTATAAATAATTCTTTTTTCTCTAAGTCTAAAGACCTTGTGTCAATACTTGCTGTATATATTTTTCTAGAAGTTGCTATTTTAAAGTTGTCTTGACTTAAGATGTCACCACGAACCGCAAGATCAAGTTTGGCAGTAGTTAGGGATGGTAATTTTCTTTCTTTTTTAACAGTATTTGACACAAAATAGATCAAACATATAAAGGCGATAAATATGAAAATAATCGTCAATATACTTTTCTTAATCCTTTTGACATTTTGCTCATCAAGTTCCATACTATTCCTAATTTAAATGATTTTTTGGTTAAAATATAAAATGAATTTTATCCAAAAGAATATTAAACCTTATATCGACGATAAGCAACCAGACTATCTGCTTTTAATTGTTGCATCGCTTCTTATGATTATCGGAATGGTTTTTTCCTATTCGCTTTCTATCTTTACGGTCGATTATTATGACTATTCTCAATTTCACTTTTTTCTTCGTCAGGGTATAGTTGTTATGCTTGCAATTTTTGCAATGTGGGGACTTGCTCACATTGAAGCTGATGTGGTTTTTTACAAATGGAAGCTCGGCTGGAGATTGCTAGGCTATTTTTCAGTTGCTCTTATTGTTATGAACTTTCTTCCATCTTTTATGGTAACAGCATCTGGTGGAGCAAACAGATGGATAAGATTACCAGGTTTTTCACTTTCTCCAGTTGAGTTTTTTAAAATAGGGTTTATCTTTTTTCTTAGCTATTCATTTAATAAAAAATTTGTTAATTTACAAAAAATTACATTTCTAGAAGAATTAAAAATGCTTGCTCCTTATGGAATAGTGTTCGGAGTTGTTGTATTTTTTATTGCTGTGATGCAAAAAGACTTAGGTAATGTTGTATTGTTGGCTGTTATTTTGATGGTAATGTTGGTATTTGCAGATAGAAGCTCAAAAGTTTTCTTCTTACTTATCGGAGCTGGCGTGGCTGGATTTGTTTCGCTTGTAATCTTTGCGCCACATAGGGTTGATCGAATAAAAAGTTGGTGGAGTAGTGTTCAAGATGGAGCTTTAGCGCCATTTCCAAAAGCAGTCCAAGATATGCTAAGAATAACAGAATATGCAGAGCCATACCAAGTATCGAATTCTTTAAATGCAATTTACAATGGCGGATGGCTTGGTGAAGGCCTTGGAGAGGGCGGCTTAAAACTTGGATTTTTAGGTGAGGTTCATACAGACTTCGTACTTGCTGGAATTACTGAAGAG
>CAIJNA010000011.1 GCA_903821805.1 uncultured Campylobacterota bacterium
AAAAAAAGGAAAACAAAAAATGACAAATGGTAATTATACAGTAGTAGTAGACGGAAAAAAATTCAGTGTTCAAGTAGCTGAAGGTGATATGAATATTCAAGTTTCTCCAGTAGTTGCGGCAGCTCCAGTTGCAGCACCAGTAGCGGCTCCAGTAGCTCCAGTTGCAGCTCCAGTTGCAGCACCAGTAGCTCCGGTAGCAGCACCAGTTGCAGCAGTTAGCGGTACACCAGTTCCTGCAAGTGTTAATGGAAATGTATGGAAAATCCAAGTGGCTGTTGGTGATAAAGTTGAAAAAGGTCAAGTTGTTGCTATATTAGAAGCTATGAAAATGGAAATTGATATTGAAGCTCCTTGTGCAGGTACTATTTCATCAGTTGCTGTTGCTCCAAATGATACTGTTGAAGAAGGTCAAACTATAGTTACTATAGGTTAATATCAACACAAATTTACAGAATTCATTGTATTAAATAATTTAAATATATAGAGTTCTGTATTATTCAATAGCATTTTTTGAATATTTTAAATAGTCGAAATGTATTGATTTTAATTGTGCCCGTAAATTTATTGATGAAGTCAAAATGAATTGCGAGATAAATACAATATAATTATCATCTCAAGAAACTACATATTTTAATATGATTGGTTTATTGAGTTTTGTATTTTATTTCAAGATTTAAATAAAAAGTAGGAAAATGAAATTATGTTAGATATTAAAAGCTCACTAGGATTAGAAAATACAGGTTTAATTTATAGAAATCTTGATATAGATACTTTAATAGATCACGCAGTTCGTAATGAAAATGCAAAAATTAGCACTGAAGGTGCTTTGATGATCGATACAGGTATTTTTACGGGACGAAGCCCAAAAGATAAATATTTTGTAAATAATGCACCATCAAATCAATATATTGCTTGGGGTGATATAAATAAACCAATCGGCGAAGAACTTTACAATAAACTTTTGACTGTATCAAAAGATCAGTTAAGTGGTAAAGATTTGTATGTTACTGATGTATTTTGTGGTTCGAGTCTTGGAAGTAGAAAATCGATAAGATTTATTACTGAAATAGCATGGCAAGCACATTTTATTCAAAATATGTTTATTGTTCCAACAGAAGAAGATTTAAAATCATTTGTTCCTGAGTTTACAATTTATAATGCTTGTAAAACATCAAATAAGGATTGGCAAGCAGAAGGTTTGAATTCAGATGTGTTTGTTGCTTTTAATGTTGAAGCTAACGAAGCTATCATCGGTGGAACATGGTATGCAGGTGAAATGAAAAAAGGCGTATTTTCAATGATGAATTATTGGCTTCCTTTGCATAATAAGATGCCGATGCATTGTTCAGCAAATGTTGGTGAAAATGGAGATACGGCATTATTTTTTGGATTATCAGGGACTGGTAAAACAACTCTATCGACTGACCCAAAAAGAGCTTTAATTGGTGATGATGAGCATGGCTGGGATGATGATGGGGTATTTAATTTTGAGGGTGGTTGTTATGCAAAAGTTATCAACTTAAGCAAAGAAAATGAACCTGAAATCTATGCTGCTATCAAAAAAGGTGCAATTTTAGAAAATGTTGTTGCTGATGAAAATGGAAAAATTGATTATGACAATAATACAAAAACTGAGAATACTAGAGTTTCTTACCCATTAAATCATATTGATAATATTCAACCAAATTCAATAGCTGGACATCCTACTAATATTATTTTCTTAAGTGCAGATGCTTTTGGAGTTTTACCTCCAGTAAGTAAACTAACAAAAGAACAAGCAATGTATTATTTCTTAAGTGGATATACTGCAAAAGTTGCTGGAACTGAAAGAGGAATAAAAGAACCAACTGCTACATTTAGTGCTTGTTTCGGTGAAGCATTCTTGCCTCTACACCCAACTGTGTATGCAACACTACTTGGTGAAAAAATTGACAAGCATAAAGTAAATGTTTATCTTGTAAATACAGGATGGACAGGCGGAAGCTATGGTTCTGGTAAAAGAATGAGTATTAAAAATACTAGAGCTTGTATTAATGGTATTTTAGACGGAAGTATTAATAATAGTCAATTTGAAACTTTACCAATATTTAATCTTGCAATACCAACTACACTTAATAATGTAGACACAGATGTTTTAAATCCAAGAAATAACTGGAGCAATAAAGAAGATTATGATGCTACAGCAAGAAAATTGGCAAATATGTATGTTGAAAATTTCAAAAAATATTTGATTAAAGATTCAGATTCAAATAATAGTTTTGACTTTACATCTGCTGGACCAGCATTATAATTTTGAAAAATACAGAA
>CAIJNA010000012.1 GCA_903821805.1 uncultured Campylobacterota bacterium
TCGAGTTCGAAAAATAGCAGGAAATAAAGAAAATAATATAAAAATGGTAATAATAGATTATCTTCAGCTTATGCAAGGAACTGGCGGAAAAGATCGACATCTTGAAGTATCTGAAATCAGTAGAGGGCTTAAGATGCTAGCTCGAGAGATGGGAGTTCCTATTTTGGCACTTTCTCAGTTGAATCGTGGACTTGAAAGCCGTCCAGATAAAAGACCTATGCTAAGTGATATTAGAGAATCTGGATCAATAGAGCAAGATGCGGACATTATAATGTTCGTATACAGGGATGATGTTTACAAAGAGAGAGATGAGCAGAGAAAAGAAAAAGAATCTAAAGATAAGGGTGAGGCTTATAAAAGTGCATTTATTAATAAGCCAATCGAAGAAGCTGAGATTATAATAGGAAAGCAAAGAAATGGTCCAACAGGTACTGTTAAGCTCGATTTTCACAAAGAACTTACGATGTTTGTTGATAGAGAAAACCCAAAATATTCAAATAATGCACCAACTATTACTAGCTATGAAAGTGTTTCGGATGCTAGTGTTGACACAATTGTTGAAATTCCAGATATTTAATATAAAGTAAAATTGGCTATGGAACAAATATTTTTTATTATTTGTCTACTTTTTGTGGGCTACTTTCTTAAATTTTTAGAATTCCCCAAAAACTTTGCTCAAAGTTTAAATCTTTTTGTTATTTATGTATCTCTTCCTGCAACAGTTCTTTTGCAAGTTCCAAAAATACATTTTGAAAGTTCATTTCTGCTTCCAGCTTTAATTCCATATCTAGTTTTGTTATTGTCAGTTGTAGCTGTTAAGATATTTTTTCAAAATGAATCACAAAATACAAAAGCCGCACTATATCTTTTGCTACCTCTTGGAAATACTTCATTTTTTGGTTTTCCGATGCTTGGGGCACTCGTAGGTGAGGAATCATTAAAATATGGAATTATATACGACCTATTTGGAAGTTTTACTATATTGACCATCTATGGAGCTTTTGTGATAGCTTATTTTAGTGGAGATTTAATAGACATTAAAAGCTTCGCGAAGAAAATTGTTTTTTTCCCACCGTTTTTAGCATTATTTGTTTCCTTATTATTTGGAGAAATGCCACAAATTTCAGTTCCTTTTGTGGAAATTCTTTCGCAGACTTTAGTTCCGTTGGCCATAATTAGTGTCGGATTCACTCTCCAGCTAAAATTAGCAGATGATAGAATTGTTTTTTATAAAGCCCTTTTTCTAAAACTTCTAGTATTGCCATCTATAGTTTTTGCATTTTTGCATTCATTAGATTTTGAAAATATTATAGTGTTAACGACTCTTTTAGAATCGGCAATGCCACCAATGATAACAGCAGGAGCTTTAGCCATAAATGCTGGTTTTGCACCACGATTAAGTGCGGCTCTTGTCGGATATGGAATAATGGTAGCGATGATTACACTTCCAATATATCAATATTTATTTTTACACATAGCGTAATCTAAAATGAATTTAGAAGAAAAATTACAAAATCTTCCAACTGATGCAGGCGTATATCAATATTTTGATAAAAATAATCGACTCCTTTATATTGGAAAAGCTAAAAATCTAAAAAATAGAATAAAAAGTTATTTTCAATTTACACCATCTTTGAGCCCATCCTCACAACTTTCATATCGTATTTATAAAATGATAAGCGAAGTTGTTAATTTGGAATATATTGTTGTTCCTAATGAAAATGATGCACTTGTTTTGGAGAATTCACTAATAAAGCAATTGAAACCAAAATTTAATATACTCTTAAGAGATGATAAGACTTATCCATATATTTATATTGATACAAATGAGGAGTTTCCTAGGCTTGAAATAACAAGAAAAATTATTAAACATAAAGGTGTCAAATATTTTGGTCCATTTAGTGTGGGAGCTCGAGACATGCTTGACAGTATATATGAAATACTACCATTAGTGCAAAAGAAAAGTTGCATCAAGAGTGGTAAAGCTTGCTTGTTTTACCAGATACAAAAGTGTATGGCACCATGCGAGCAAAGAATCACAAAAGATGACTATCATAAAATAGTAGAAAAGGCACTTTATTATATATACAATAAAAGAAAGCTGATTGAAGATGTGACAATAAAAATGGAAAAACTAAGCATGGATTTTAGATTCGAAGAAGCTATGATTTTAAGGGATAGAATAAAAACTATCGAAAAATCTGAACTTAAATCAACACTAGATTTTGCAAATAATGAAGATATAGATTTGTTTGCAGTTCAAGTTGCAAACGAGAGAGCTGTAATTGTAAAAATGTTTGTAAGAGAAGGAAAGCTTATATCAGCTACGCATAACTTTATAAGCATGACAGAAATCACTCAAATCGAAGATATTTATAGAACAGCTATCATTAACTATTATACAAATGATATGCCTACGAATCCAAACGAGATACTTTTACCTATCGATCTTGAAAATATTGAAGAACTTGATTATTTCATAGCTTCAAATCTTAATAAAAGAGTTCCAATTACAATGCCAAAAATAGGAAAAAAAAGAGATCTTTGTGTGATGGCACTCAAGAATTGTGATGAACTTTTAAAGATAGATAATAGATATACAAATAAAGATATTTATTTAGACATGACTCAATTATTTGAGTTTGAAAAGACTCCATACAGATTTGAATGCTTTGATAATTCACATATTATGGGTCAAGCAACAGTCGGTTCAATGGTAGTTTGGGAAAATGATAAATTTATTAAAGACGATTATAGATTATACAATCTTGAGAGCAAGGATGAATATTCTCAAATGAAAGAAATGTTGACAAGAAGAGTTGAAAAGTTTGCAGAAAATCCTCCGCCTGATGTTTGGATTATTGATGGCGGTAAGACATTGATTTCACTAGCCAATAATATTTTGGAAAGTGTAGGGGTTTGTATAGATATTATAGGTATTGCAAAAGAAAAAATCGATACAAAA
>CAIJNA010000013.1 GCA_903821805.1 uncultured Campylobacterota bacterium
AATAGTACTTGGAACAAAACTACAAATTCCTGGTATAAGGGGTGAATTAGAATTGGTTGTTCCAAAAGGAACAAAAGACCAAGATCAAATTAAATTTAGAGGTAAAGGTTGTAAAAATGTTAATGGACATGGTTATGGTGATTTCATTGTGCAAATTAATATCCAATATCCATCAAAATTAAATAGCGAACAGATTGAATTGCTTGAAAAATTACAAGCTAGTTTTGGAGTTGAAAGTGCTCCACATGAAGATACTTTTAGTGGAATGTTTTCAAAAGTTAAAAAGTGGTTTGAATAGTAATGTCAAATGAAATTACTATCAAATCAAGACCCATGGGTGATTATGGAACTAATTGTTATATTGTTGACATTAATGGAAAACAAATAATAATCGATCCTGGTGTTGGTGCCATAAATTGGATAAAAGAAAATGCAAAACATCCAGTTGCAATTTTAAATACCCATGGACATTTCGATCATGTTTGGAGCAATAATGAAGTTTCTACACATTTTAAAATACCAATTTATTGTCCTAAAGACGATCTTTTTATGTTACAAAATGATCCTTTTGGGCAAGGAACACCAAAGAGTAAAGCTAATTTTGCAATGAAATCTGACGAGAAAATTAATCTTTTGGGTATTGATATTATTTTTCATCATTTTGGTGGTCATACTCCAGGTTGTAGTGCCATAGAAATAGGTGAAAATCTTTTTAGCGGTGATTTTATTTTTCAAGGATCTATTGGAAGGGTTGATTTTCCATTTTCAGATAAAGAAGAGATGAAAAAAAGTATTAAGAAAGTATTATCTTACAAGAAAAACTTCATCATATATCCAGGACATGGTGGAAAAACTACTTTAGAAAAAGAAAGAAATTCGCTTAAAGCTTGGCTAAATTATTTATAGAATCGATAAATAATATCTGTTTTTATAAATGTGTTTTATATTCTTTGAGTTTATTGCGTGCAATTAGTTTTCTTGATTGTAGTGCACTACATTCAAATCGAGCGCAAATAGATTTGGCAAGGGTAAAATAGACCACTAAAAATAGCGGACTAGTTGTTTTATTCATTATTCTTTAAGTCATTCTCTTTATTGTGATGTTTGTCAGGTGATGTAAAATATGATAACCATCTTAAGAAAAATAAAAATACCAAAACACCACTAAATACTAAAACATGAAAATTTGTACTATTAGATAACAATGAATCTATACCATCGATTTTTTCATTGTTTATTTTTACAACATTAACGATAAATTCTCGTAGTGCAAGTATTATAAAAGCATCAATTAAAAACCTAATTTTAATTCTTTGCTCTCTAATAAATCCAATAACGGCTCTTACAATTTCAAGCAAAATGATAAAATAAAGTAACGAGATTATTATTTCAACAATATTATCTGTAATTAAAGCATATAGAAACAATACAGTTGCAACTATAACTTCTAGATAAAATTTGAAATTAAAAAATTGTTGAAATTTTTCGTAAGCATTTTTAATTGACATTATGAATTCCTTATAATTAAACTTTTCGGAAGATTAAAATGATTGATAAGCTCTTCTTCTTTTGCTCTGTGTTCACCATTGTCTACTTCGTGATCATACCCCAAAATATGTAAAATACCATGAATAAACAATAATGCAAATTCATCTTCAATAGTATTTTTGTATTCATTTGCATATTCTTTTAAAAAATCTAGAGAAATAATAATTGATCCTATTGGAGCATTAGGCATATTTATATATGGAAAACTAAGCACATCCGTTGGCTTATCAAATCCTCTTGTCTCTAAATTGATATTTTGTATAGAAGTATTATTTGTTAAAATTAATTCAACTTCACCAGTTGTCAAGTGATTTTTTATGTTTTGGACTAGTGATAAATCTATATCGTAGTCTGTCTCATTATCAAAAATTATATTGAGCAATGATCAATTCCAAGCTCTTTCATAAGTTCTTCAAAAAACACACCAGCTTCCCTTGAACCACCTGGTTCTCCAAATTCAACAGAGAAATTACCACAATGAGGATCGATATTTCTTCTGATAACGCTAGGAAAGAGTTTCATACTCTTTTCTATTTTGGTTATTGCATTTGAAATTTTTTCTCGACTTTCATCATTGCTAAAATCGATACTTAATCGCATATATCCTTCTTCCATTTTAACATCAGCGCACATATCTCGTTTCATACTAATTCTCCTTTATTTTATAAAAAATCAACAAGTTTACATCAAAAACTGATGATAAACTTTGCAAAGTTTGCCATACAATAGTTACAGCTTAGTTTACTTTTGCTTTATCCTCTATCGTATCTCTATCGTTTTCATAGTTAACAATATGTTTTGAAAATACTTCGAGCCAATTCCAGTAAGATTGAATATCTTCATGTGGAACTTTGTCTTCAATTTGTTGTAATACTATCTTCCAACAACCAAGCCATTCCGTTCTTGCTTTATCTGGAATTGAGAATGGCTTATGAGTTTTAACTTGATCAAAGTCACCATTATGCTTTGAAATGTATCTGTCATCTCCGCCACAAATCATCATAAAATAGGCACCATTTCTTTTTTTAATAAGTGCAAGTTCGTCATCTTCTGTTGGAAAAAAATATGCAATTTCGCTTTCAAGTAATTCTTCATAAAAATTGTGAATTAACTCCATAAAACCTTCAGGTTTAAGAGCTTCTAAAAATCCTTTATTTGGAATTTTAAATTCCGGTCTTTCACCCATTTTTGCACTAGTTATCTTATAATTAACCATAAATTATACCTCTTAAAATAATTCAATCATTTTTGAAACTTCATCAACTTCAAAACATTTTATACCAACAATTCCTTTTGGTTTCGTTGAAATAATTGCTTTTTTAATACCGCAAGATATAGCTTCTCTTAGACGTGTTTCCATACTAAACACATCTTTAATCTCACCAGTTAAACTAACTTCACCAATCAATACACTTTCTCTTGAGATCGGACGATTTCTAAAGCTACTTATGATTGAAGCAACAACAGCCAAATCACAAGAGCTTTCTTTTATTTTTATACCACCACTGATATTTATAAATACATCATATGAGTTTAGCGGGAGATCTAATTTTTTCTCCAAAAGAGCCAGTAGCATATTGAGACGATTAGTATCAAATCCAGTAGCACTTCTTTTTGGATTTGGACTTGTGCTGTGACTTACTAGAGCTTGAACTTCAAGTATTAAAGCTCTGCTTCCCTCTGCTGTTACGGTTAAGCAGCTACCACTTTGTTCTTTTGTATTAGAAAAGAATTTATTAGATATGTTTTTCGCACTTTCTAGACCATTTGAAGTCATTTCAAATATTCCAATCTCACTTGTGCTTCCAAATCTATTTTTGAATCCACGAAGCATTCTGATTTCTTTTGATTGCTCCCCTTCAAAATAAAGTACGGTATCAACCATGTGTTCAAGAACTCTTGGTCCCGCAATAGATCCATCTTTTGTAATATGACCAATGATAAACATTGCAATTTGAGATTCTTTAGCTTTTCTCATGAGTTCAAAAGTTATCTCACGTACTTGTGTAACACTTCCAGGAGCTGAGGTTAATTTGTCAGAATACATAGTTTGGATCGAATCAATAATGACCACTTCATAATCTTCTTTGAGCATCTCATTTTGAATAGCTTCCAGTGATATTTCAGGTAAAAGATATAAATTTACCTCATTTGCATCAAGTCTAGTTGCTCGAAGCTTTATCTGACCAGCTGATTCTTCACCAGAAACATATAAAACTTTTTTGCCTGTTTTTGCTAAGTTACCAGCTATTTTTAAAAGTAGTGTTGATTTTCCAACACCTGGACTTCCACCAATCAAAGTTAAGCTTCCAGGAACAATCCCGCCACCCAAAACAAGGTCAAATTCAACATTATTTGAAGAAAATCTAACCAAATCATCTTCTTTGATTTCAGTAATTGGCATCGCTTTGGCTTTTGAACTTGAAGCGGATTGTTTTGATAGATATTTTAAGCTTTCTTGTTCCACTGCTGTAAGTTCGACAAAGCTATCCCAACTTCCACAACTAGGACATTTTCCTAGCCACTTTAAGCTCTGTTCACCACAATGTTGACATTCAAATAGGGATTGTTTCTTTTTCGCCATTATGAATTTATTCTTTGAATAGGAACTGGACAATAAGCGTCAATGTTTGCATCACTATCATCATAAGGATCAAGATGGATATTTATAACCCATTCTTTAGTTGTATCAAGAGCCATTATTTTTTCCTCAATTCTATCACTTATTGCATGTGCATCCATAAGTAAAATAACACAATCAAACACAAGATGAACATCCGTAAAGTTCACATTTCCTGCTGTTCTAGTTTTTAGAAAATGAAAATCATTAATTTCTATTTCTTCTTCCAAAATCTTATTGATTTCTACAATCAAGTTATCATCTAAAGCTCTATCTAAAAGTACTAATACACCATCTTTTATAAGTTCATATGCACTATAAATAATATAAATAGCAATTCCAGCACCAACAATAATATCAATTATTTCATTGGCCGTAAAATATACTCCAATTAAAGAAAGTAGAACTGCTATATTTGAATAAACATCAGTTTTGTAGTGTAACGC
>CAIJNA010000014.1 GCA_903821805.1 uncultured Campylobacterota bacterium
AATAATTTTATCCAAAAAAGCTACTAATTATTATTGTTCAAAATCAAGTAGTGTAAAATTTATAGTTCATAAGAAGTATTGAAAATAAAAAAAGCCCGAAAGAAGAATCTTTCGGGATTTTAATTTAACTATTTTGAAAATTAGTTATTTTTAGAGTTTTTAGCAGCTATTTTTCTTGCACTTGGATCTAGTTCTCTTTTTCTAATTCTAATAGAAACTGGAGTTACTTCAACAAGCTCATCATCTTCAATCCATTCTAAAGCAAGCTCAAGAGACATATCTCTTGGTGGAACAAGTTTAATAGCCTCATCAGCACCACTACTTCTTACGTTTGATTGAGCTTTACCTTTTATAACATTTACATCAAGGTCATTTTCTCTTGAATGCTCACCGATAACCATACCATCATAAACTTTATCTTGTGGCTTAACAAACATTCCACCTCTATCTTGAAGATTGAATATTGAGTATGCAGTTGCAACTCCATTTTCCATAGAAACTAGTGCGCCATTTTTTCTACTAACAACAGTTCCAGAATATGGTCTAAATTCTAAGAATGAGTGATTCATAACACCTTCACCTTTAGTATCTGTTAGGAATTCATTTCTATACCCGATAAGACCTCTTGCTGGTATCTCAAACTCAACTCTAGTTTGATCATTACCCATTGGAATCATATTAACCATAACTGCTTTTCTTTTCCCAAGAGTTTCAATAACACCACCTGAATATTCAGAAGGAATATCACAAACAAGATGCTCAAATGGTTCCATTTTTACGCCATTTTCAATTCTTGTAATAACTTGAGGTCTTGAGATAGAGAATTCATATCCTTCTCTTCTCATATTTTCTGCAAGAATAGTAATTTGAAGTTCACCTCTTCCGTTTACTTCATAGCTTCCCTCTGCTTTTTGAACGTAGTTCATAGCAATATTTGTGTTCATTTCTGCCGCAAGTCTTTCTTGAAGCTTATTAGATGTTACAAATTTACCTTCAGTTCCTGCAAGTGGAGAGTTATTAACTGCAAATGTTACAGATAATGTTGGCTCTTCGATGTGCATTGGATCAAGGGGCATTGGATTAGCTGGATCACAAAGACTATCTCCAACGTCAATAGTTTCAAAACCTGCAACAGCAACGATATCACCATGACCAGCAGTTTTGATGTCCATTCTGTCAAGACCTTTGAATCCAATAAGTTTAGAAACTCTTCCTTTTATTTTTTCTCCATCAGCTTTACAAAGAACAACAGTTTCACCCATAGAAATAGTTCCGTTGAAAATTCTTGCAATACCAATTTTACCAATAAAGTTATCGTAGTCAAGTGTAAATACTTGAAGTTGAAGTCCATTGTCATCACTTCCTGTTGGAACAGGAACTTCAGTTAATATTTTTTTGAATAATGGAGTTAAATCTTTACTCTCATCATCAAGATTATCTTTTGCATAACCATCTCTTGCAGCTGCATATACAACTGGGAAATCAAGTTGTTCTTCTGTTGCACCCATTTGAGCAAAAAGGTCAAATACTTCATCAACAACTCTATCAGGTTCTGCTGCTGGTTTGTCAATTTTATTTACTACAACAATTGGACGATGTCCTAGTTCTAAAGCTTTCTTAACAACGAATTTTGTTTGAGGCATAACACCCTCTTGAGCATCAACAAGTAATAAAACAGAGTCAACCATCTTAAGAACCCTTTCAACTTCCCCACCAAAATCGGCATGGCCTGGAGTATCGATAATGTTAATTCTTACACCTTCATAATCAATAGCTGTATTTTTAGAAAGAATAGTAATCCCTCTTTCTTTTTCGATAGCATTACTATCCATCATTCTTTCACCAGCTTCTGTTCTGTCATCAAAAGTTCCAGATTGTTTTAAAAGCTCATCTACAAGTGTAGTTTTACCGTGGTCAACGTGTGCAATAACTGCTATATTTCTAATGTCTCTCATTTTTTTCTCTTATGTTTGGATTTTAGTCTTGACTAATTTTCGCGGATTTTATCCAAAAAAAGCTTTATTTGTTTTTAAGTTTTGTCTTTTAGGATAAAAAAGGGATAAAAAAAGGTGGCTGGGAATCCCAACCACCTTAAATTAAATATGATTTACTAAAAATTAATACTATAAATTTTCGCTATTTTTCGCTAAATATTCAGCAACACCTTCAGTAGAAGGTTTCATTCCTTCGTCACCTTTTTGCCAACCAGCAGCACAAACTTCACCATGCTCATTTGTAAATAACATTGCATCAACCATTCTGATCATTTCATCAATGTTTCTACCAAGTGGTAAGTCATTGATAACTGCATGTCTAACTGTTCCATCTGCATCAATTAAAAAAGAACCTCTTAGAGCAACTGATTCAGCAAATAAAACATCATAATCTTTTGAAATTTGTTTACTTAAGTCCGCAACTAGTGGGTACTTAATTCTTCCAATTCCACCATTATTGATTGGTGTTTCTCTCCATGCAAAGTGAGAAAATTGACTATCAACAGATACTCCAATAACATTTACTCCTCTTGAAGTAAACTCTTCAATTCTATGAGAGAATGCAATAATTTCAGATGGGCAAACAAATGTAAAGTCTAGTGGGTAGAAAAATAATACTGCACCTTTTGAACCTAAATTTGACATTAAATTAAATTTTTCATCTATTGAACCATCAGCAAGTACAGCTGTTGCTGTAAAATCTGGAGCTTTTTTTGTTACTAACATTTTTATTCCTTTTTTTATTAAATTGACGAAATTATATCTTCTCAATTTTAAGATTACAATTTCTTAAATAATAAATTTTTTCCTTTAAGTTACCCTTCAAGTTATGAGGGGTATTTAATTTTGCAAAATTAGCCTACAGTGATTTCTTTACTTCTTTTTTTAAAGAATTCTTTATCAACTTTACACAATGGGCATGCAACTGGTGCCTTTTTACCTCTATGTATATGCCCACAAACTTCACAAACCCATTCTTCGTCCTCATCGCTATTAAAAAAACCTTCTGCTTCAAGGGCCTCTAGTAATCCTCTATATTCTTGCTCATGTTCAACTTCAACTTTACCAATAGCCTTAAACATTCTAGCTATCTCTTTAAGCCCTTCTTCTTGTGCTATTTGCTCAAATTCTGGATACATTATTTCATGCTCATATTTTTCACCATCTGCTGCATAAATAAGATTTTTTGCTGTCTTGTCAAATTCAAAATCATGAACCAATTTGTTATATGCTTTATATTCTGCCATGGCATGATACTTTTCATTGTCTGCAGCTTCTTGCAAAAATCTTGCTATCTTGTGATACCCCTCTTCAAAAGCTATATCTGCAAAAAATTCATATTTATTTCTTGCTTGTGATTCTCCTGCAAATGCTTTCATAAGGTTCACTGCAGTTAAATTTGTAGTTACACACTCCATGTGCTCTCCGCAACAAACAAGTTTTCCTCCGCCGACATGTTGAACTTCAACTTCATTTCCACATTTATTACATTTGTATGTTTGGTATTTTTTCATTTTTATTGCTTCCTCTTATCTTAAATTTTTTTTGATTTCATTTACAAAATCATTTATATCATCATGTAACGATTGTAAATCTTCTTCATGCTCAACTTCATCAGCCAATATTGAGCTAATTAAATCATAAGTTACAATATCCTTATTCCTTGTAAGCTCGACTATGCCGCTATATGTTCTTATTGCGCATTGCTCCCCTTTTATGGCATCTTCAAGTATTGCAACAACGTCGAAATCTTTTGGCGCGTCATATCCACAGTGGCTATACTTAGTCCAATCATTTGGATGAAGTATTGGCGTTCCGCCAAGCTGAATAATTCTATCTGCAATCATTGTAGCATGTCTCAGTTCATCCGCTGCATGCTGATTAAGTTCAGTAATCGCAGCATCTTTCATAAGACCCTTAATAACCTTACTCTCTATAAAATACTGATAATATGCAAGCCATTCATCAGCATACG
>CAIJNA010000015.1 GCA_903821805.1 uncultured Campylobacterota bacterium
GGTAAAACTTTATTCATGTCATCATTTAGACCAACAGTAGCAATTGCAGGAGTTGGGAAAACACCAACACCATTTGTTTCATTGTATAAGCTTACATTACCACCAATTACTGGAGTATTTAATGCTTTACAAGCTTTTTTTATACCTTCACATGACATCATAAATTGCCACATAACTTCAGGATTTTGAGGATTTCCAAAATTTAAACAATCTGTAATTGCTAAAGGCCTAGCTCCAGTCATTGCAACATTTCTTCCAGCTTCCATAACGGCTGCAGCAGCTCCCATTTCTGGATCTATATAACAATATCTTGTATTACAGTCAGCACTCATAGCTAATGCTTTTCCAGTTTCTTTGATTCTAACTACAGAACCATCAAGTTTCCCTGGACCTTTTATAGTATTTGTTTGCACCATAGAATCATATTGACTATAAATCCAAGATTTATCAACAACCTCAATATCACTGAAGATCATATCAAATGCCTCTTGGTTTGATACGGTTTTGTCAAGAACAATATCTTTAATAGTTTTTAGATATTCAGGTTCTTTAACTGGACGATCTAAAATCGGAGCCTCTTCACTTAGCGGCTGAATTGGTATATCTGCACATTTTTCACCATGCCAGAATAATTCCATATGTCCTGTGTTTGTAACCTCGCCGATAACAGCTACAGATAATTCCCATTTAGTGAATATATCTATAATTGCTTGCTCGCAACCTTTCTTGGCACAGATTAGCATTCTTTCTTGTGATTCACTTAACATAAAGTCATACGGAGTCATTCCTTCTTCACGAGAAGGAACTTTATCAAGATGCATAATCATACCACTTCCACTTCTTCCAGCCATCTCAAACGATGAACTAGTAAGACCAGCAGCCCCCATATCTTGAATACCAATAATTAAATCTTTTTTGAACAATTCCAAACAGGCTTCAAGTAGAAGTTTTTCCGTAAATGGATCTCCAACTTGTACTGTAGGTCTTTTGCTTTCACTATCTTCATCAAATGCACAACTTGACATAACGGCTCCACCTAAACCGTCTCTTCCTGTTTTGCTTCCTACATACATTACTGGATTTCCTATACCTTCTGCTTTTCCAAGGAAAATCTCATCAGTTTTCACAAGTCCTAATGTAAAAGCATTTACAAGATTATTTCCAGCATAACACTCTTCAAAATTTGTTTGTCCACCAATAGTTGGAACACCCATACAATTTCCATACCCACCAATTCCAGCTACTACACCACGAAGTAAATATCTATGTTTTTTTGCAGTTTCACTATTGCCTTCTATTCCAGCAAATTGTATAAGGTTCATATTTGCAATCGGACGTGCTCCCATAGTGAAAACATCTCTTAGGATTCCACCAACGCCAGTTGCTGCACCTTGATAAGGTTCAATAAAGCTTGGATGATTATGTGATTCCATTTTAAAAACAGCCGCATAACCGTCACCTATATCTATCACCCCGGCATTTTCACCTGGACCTTGAATTACCCATGGAGCTTTTGTAGGAAAGCCATTTAAGTATTTTTTACTTGACTTGTATGAACAATGTTCACTCCACATCGCAGAAATAATACCTATTTCTGTGTAATTTGGTTCTCGACCTAAAATTTTAACGATATTCTGAAACTCTTCTTGCGTCATAGAGTGCGCTAATGCTATTTCTAATGGTGTTTTTTCGCTCATTTGTATTGCCTTTTTTGGTATAAATTATCGCGATTTTATCTGAAAGTTATTTAGTATTAGGTAAAATCCGCGATATTTTACAAGGAAGACGAATGATGACATTTTCACGAATTTTATTGAAATTACAAGAATTTTGGAGTGACCAAGGTTGCAATATTTTACAGCCTTACGACATACCAGCTGGTGCCGGAACATTTCATCCTGCGACATTGCTTCGAAGTCTTGATAATCGTCCTTGGAGTGTCGCTTATGTTGCACCATCAAGAAGGCCAACTGATGGAAGATATGGAGAAAATCCTAATCGATTAGGAAGTTATTATCAGTTCCAAGTTCTGATTAAGCCTAGTCCAGAAAATATTCAAGATTTGTATTTAAAATCATTAGAATTTTTGGGATTAGATCTTTCAAAACATGATATTAGATTTGTTGAAGACAACTGGGAATCTCCTACATTGGGTGCATGGGGACTTGGTTGGGAGGTTTGGCTTGACGGTATGGAAGTTACACAATTTACATATTTTCAACAAGTTGGAGGTATAGCTTGTGAGCCTGTTGCTGTTGAGATAACTTATGGTACAGAAAGATTAGCTATGTATCTACAAAATGTTGATAATGTTTTTGACATCGTTTGGAATAAAAATGAATTCGGAACAACAACCTACAAAGACATACATTTTGAGGGTGAAGTTGAATTTAGTAAATATAATTTTGAAGTTGCAACAACGGAAATGCTTTTTAGACATTTTGAAGACCATGCAAAGGAATGTAAGCTTTGTCTAGATAAGGGACTCCCTCTCCCAGCTTACGATCAGTGTATGTTTGCCAGTCATACTTTTAATACTCTTGATGCCAGAAAGGCTATTAGTGTAACTGAGAGACAAAACTACATTTTAAAGGTAAGGGAACTTTCACTTGGTTGCGCCACATTATACAAAGCACAAGAAGAAGAGCGCAATCAAAGATTGGCTTCTGCTGGGTCTAAATAGTGCAAATCAAAGATATATATAATTTTTTAGATAGCATTTCTCCATTTAGTCTTCAGGAAAAATGGGATAACAGTGGACTTATTTTAGGAAATCTTGAAGATAGTTTTTGTGAAGTTTATATTTCTCTTGATTTAGATTTGGAATTCTTAAGCACTATTCCAAATAATAGTTTAATAATAACTCATCATCCTCTAATTTTCACTGGACTAAAAACAATAAATTATGATAGCTATACTACGAAGCTTTTGGAAATAATGATTAAAAGAGATATTAAATTAATCTCTATGCATACAAATATTGATAAAACACATTTAAATCTTTATGTGATGAATGAGGTTTTAGGCTTTCAAGTTTCAAACGCAAATGACTTTATTTTAAGTAGCGAATTAGATATTGCTTTTGATGATTTTTTTCTTTTGATTAAAAATAAACTAGGATTAGAATTCAAAAAAGTTGTAAAATGCCATGAAAATATTAAATCATTTTCGTTGACTACGGGAAGTGGAATGTCACTTTTATCAGAAATAAAAACAGATGTTTTCTTGACAGGAGATATTAAATATCATGATGCAATGGAAGCAAAACTTAAAGGTATTTCACTTATTGATATTGGACATTTTGAAAGTGAAGTTCATTTTAATACTGTAGTTTACGGCATTCTAGAAAAATATTTGAAAAAAAATAAAATACAAGCTATAATGGGACAAAATCAA
>CAIJNA010000016.1 GCA_903821805.1 uncultured Campylobacterota bacterium
ATATACTTTCCAAGACAATATAGCAACCCCATGGTTCAAACACATTGAAAGTAGTCTGAAACGTTTTAAAAATCTTAAAGTTGTAAATCTTCAAATCGAGGGCAATATAGAAAAACTAGCAAACCGCTCAATAAATCTTCAGTGCAATATTAGTGACAATGAACTCACTTTGATAGATAGTAGTGAAACCAGTGTGATAGTTACTTGGGAAGTATGGAAAGCGTAATTTAGTATGAAAATGATACTGAATATTTAACCGACCATAAGATATAATCCAAACCATGAAAATAATCACAGATAAATACGAATTACAAGAATTTACAAAAAATACTACAAAATCAATCGGATTTGTTCCAACTATGGGAGCGTTGCACGAAGGACATATTTCACTCATTAAAAAAGCTAGAGCTGAAAATGAAATTGTTATTGTATCAATCTTTGTCAATCCTACTCAATTTTTAGCAGGCGAAGATTTTTCAAAATACCCAAAACGAGATATTGCAGATAAAAAGATTTGCGAACTTGCTGGTGTTGATGTAGTTTTCATGCCAGATATTTCTATGATGTATGGCGATGATGAAGTGACTATAAAGGCACCAAATGTTCGAGGGTTTATTTTAGATGGATTTACAAGACCTACTCATTTTGACGGAGTACTTCAAATAGTGTTAAAACTTTTTAATTTAGTAAGACCTACAAATGCTTATTTTGGACGAAAAGATGCTCAACAAGTAATACTTATTAAGCAAATGGTTGAGAATCTTTTTTTACCAATAAATATCATCGATTGCCCTTTGATAAGAGATCTAAATGGACTAGCCCTTAGTAGCAGAAATGCTTATTTGAGTGATGATGAAAAAAAAGAAGCACTTAAGATTTCTGCTAGTTTACAAAATGCAACAAAGCTTATAGTTGGTGGAAATTTCAATATTGATGCAATCAAAACAGCAATGCTTGAAACGTTAAAAGATGTAGATGTTGAGTATATCGAGATGGTTTCACAAGAACTAAAATCGATCAAACAGATAGAATTAAAAAATACAATCATTTTAGTTGCCGTGAAAATAGGATCTACAAGATTGATTGATAACTTATGGATATAAAATTGAATACAAATATAAATATGAAAAATACAATAAACTTTTTAACATCAACTGACCTTGAGTCTTTGGAGATCTTTGTTCAATTAAAATGCCACAAAGACGAAGCGATACTGTTACAAGCCCTTACCAAACAATACGTAAGTGGAAATACAAGTATGATGGTTGTTGATTTGCTTGGTGATTTTTACGATACAAAAGAATTTTTGCATCTTGAACAGATTTCACTAATTAAAAATCTTTTAGAGCTTGGCTGGATAGTTCAAACTAGTATGATGCCTACAAAAGTTAGTGAACTTTCAAATTTAGAACTATTAAATAGTGCAATATCACTCAGTTCTTCGTTTTTAAAACTTTTAGAAGTTGGTAGCTTGGACCTTGTATTACCTGAAATAAAAGAATACAACGATCATCTAGAATATTTGCAAGACCAATTTTTTAAAATAGATTTGGCTCAAAAGTTAAATGTTATAAAGCATAGTTTTGATGACAATTCACCTAATATCAATCGATTAAAGTCAAAATTAACTCTTCTTGAAAATAGAATAAAAGAAAGAATTGCTGCAACAAAAGTTGATATTATGCTTGAAGGATTTTTCAAAGAACATGGTCTTGAAGAAAAAGAGCAAATGTTATTTTTGGCACTTTTAAAAGAAGAATATAGCGGAGGAGATGAGTCTATTAGAGATATGACTTCACTAATAAATCTTGTATCAAGTGATGATTATGAGAAAATAAAACATAGAAGTTTGCTAGAAGAAAGTGGAAATTTGATCTCAAAAGGATTGATTGACTATGATGAAATGCTAACTCCTTTTGGTGGGATCAATCGTAACTTTTTTATTCCTGAGCAGATTTTATATAAGATTTCACATCCAAACAAAAAAGATAAAAGAAAACAAAAAATAAAGCTGGATATGCTTATTGGTGAGCAAGAAACATTCGAATTAATAGAACCTAAAAAAGATCTAGAAGAGATAGTTTTAAATCCAAAAACAGAAGAAACTCTAAAAGCACTATTAAAGCAAGTTGATAAAACTGTTGTAAATAGGCTAAAAGATTGGGGAATTAAGGATAAAAGAAAAGGTATTGATGCTAGAATAATATTTTATGGGGCAGCTGGTACTGGCAAAACAATCACAGCATTAGCTATTGCTAAATCTATGAAAAAACAAATTATAAGCTTTGACTGTAGTAAGATTTTATCAATGTATGTTGGTGAGAGTGAAAAAAATGTTCGTAAGATATTTGATAGTTATAAAGAATTGTGTCTCAAAACAAAGTCCGAACCAATACTTTTATTAAATGAAGCGGATCAATTTTTAAGTAATCGTGTTACTGGAAATTCTAGTGGAAGTGAAAAGATGCATAACCAGATGCAAAATATTTTTCTTGAACAAATCGAAAGATTTGATGGTATTTTGATTGCTACGACAAATTTACTTGAAAGTATTGATAAAGCATTTAGCAGACGTTTTAACTATAAAATTGAATTTACCAAGCCAACAAATGAGCAAAGAATGAAACTTTGGTCAAAGATGTTGCCATTAAATTTACCATCTAAAGAAACAATAGATTTGGAAAAACTAGCTACTTTCGATTTAACTGGTGGACAAATTGAAATGATTATAAAAAATACAGCATACAAGATTGCAGTACTCGATGAGCCATTTTTTAAGACTGAAGATTTTGTTGAGCAGATTGAAAAAGAGAAAAAGAATATGTTTGACAAGGAACATAAGGTAGGTTTCTTTTAACAGTTAAAAATTGAAAATCTATTATTTTGTAAAATTATAATACACTCCGATTAAATAAGCTTCATCATGAAGCAATCACAAGGGATTTTATGTCATTTTCAACACTAGGTTTATCTGCTCCTATTTTAAAAGCACTTCATGAAGAGGGTTATGAAAACCCAACACCAATCCAAGCAAAAGCAATACCTGTAATACTTTCTAGAAAAGATGTATTAGCAGGTGCTCAAACAGGTACTGGAAAAACAGCTGGATTTACTTTGCCACTTTTAGAATTATTGAGCCAAAAGAAAGTTAGTGAAGGAAAATCTGCAATAAGAGCTTTGATACTTACTCCAACAAGAGAATTGGCAGCACAAGTTGGACAAAGTGTAGAAACATATGGAAAATATTTATCACTAAAATCAACAGTAATTTTTGGTGGTGTTGGAATAAATCCTCAAATCGCGACCCTTAAAAAAGGTGTAGATATCTTAACTGCTACTCCTGGAAGATTGCTTGATCATGTTGGACAAAAAACTATAGATCTTTCCAGAGTTGAATTCTTGATTCTTGATGAAGCTGATAGAATGTTGGATATGGGATTTATCAATGATATTAGAAAAGTTTTAGCAATACTTCCAAAATCTAGACAAAATCTATTATTTTCTGCAACTTTTTCAGATGAGATCAAAGAGCTTGCAGACAATCTTCTTAATAGTCCTGTTTTGCTTGAAGTCGCTAGACGAAATGAAACAGGCGGTGGAATATCTCAAGCTGTTTACATTTTGGATAAAGAAAAAAAACGAGAACTTCTTTCTCATCTGATTCAAGATGGAAACTGGAAACAAGTTCTTGTTTTCACACGAACAAAACATGGTGCGAATAAACTTTGTGAATATCTTATCTCAAAAGAAATCACAGCATCAGCTATTCATGGAAATAAATCTCAAGGTGCCAGAACTAAAGCATTGGAAGATTTTAAAAGTGGTTCCGTTAGAGTTCTAGTTGCCACTGATATTGCAGCAAGAGGAATTGATATTGATTTATTGCCACACGTTGTAAATTTTGAATTACCAAATATTAGTGAAGATTATGTTCATAGAATAGGGCGAACAGGACGAGCTGGAAATGTAGGTAGTGCTATATCTTTAGTTTGTGGTGAAGAGCTTGAATACTTAAATGGAATACAAAGACTTATAAAACAAGAGATAAAACAAATCACATTAGATGGATTTACGTCAAAACAAGTGTATGTTGCTGAAGTTAAACCACAAAGAGGAAGACAAAATAATCCATCTCGTGACCAAAAAATAAGAGCTGAGAGAAATAGTAGAAATGGTGGTTCATCATCTTCTGTTTCATCAAAAGACGGACAAGCTAGAAAACCTGATAATAGAGATAAGAAGCCATGGGAAAAAGATAAAAAAGCAACACATGGTGATGATAGAGGTCAAAAAAGTTATGGAAGCCATAGTAAAACAGACTCTAAGCCTCAACGAAATACAAAATTTTCTCAAGGTAAAAAATACTAAAATTTAGTTGCGGAATACATTTGGTTAAAATATTTATTTGATAACCTAAATATTTAGCTTGATTGAATAAACAAAGTTTATTAAAGAAGATACTAAAATTGTTATTTTAAGAGAATGATCCGTCAACCCTATATCATACACAGAACATAAAACTCTAAGCAGCAGTTTCCCTTTGTAACATTTTTTATTAAATCAGATTTACATGGCAAGAATTGACTATTTGACAGAAACAGAACACTTTCTTGAAGAAGATAATGAAGTCTGGTTAATTCAAAATATATTGCTATGTTTTTTAATAGTATAAATAATCTAGGCAATTTACTTCTTATTTAAGAAATAAATACTATTATTACGAAATATACTTCTTTTAGGAATAACAATGAATTTACAAGAATTAGGTAAAGAGATACAAATAC
>CAIJNA010000017.1 GCA_903821805.1 uncultured Campylobacterota bacterium
CAAAAGAAATGAGTTTATTTAATATCATAAAAGAAGATTTTTTATTGCCAACAAAAAATGATCCAGCTCTTCATTCATCATTTGAATTATTTTTTAATTACCCTGGTGTTTGGGCTATGATTTATTATCGAATAGCTCACAAACTTTATATAAACAATTTTAGAGTAATCGCAAGAATTATCTCTGGAATAGCTCAATTTTTAACTTCAATTGATATCCATCCTGCCGCTATAATTGGAAGGCGAGTATTTATAGATCACGGATTCGGCGTTGTTATTGGAGAGACTTCAATTATTGGAGACGATGTTTTGATTTATCAGCAAGTTACGCTTGGTGGAGTTAGTTTAAGTAAGGGTAAAAGACATCCAACAATTGGAAATGGTTGTGTAGTTGGTGGTGGCGCAAAAATTCTTGGAAATATAGATGTAGGTGAAAATTGTAAAATTGGTGCCAATTCAGTTGTTATCAAAGATGTTCCGCCATACTGTACTGCAGTTGGTGTGCCAGCAAGGATTGTTAAACGAAAAGAACTTGATACAAGCGATGAAACAAAACTTGCAAATGATGATTTTCCAGACGTTTCAAAAGAAATGATAGTATATTTAATGAAAAGAGTAGCAATTTTAGAAGATGCTTTATTATATCAAGATGGAATTGATGTTAGAAAAAAAGATAGAGAACTGGACGATATTTATAGTAATTTTATAGATTCAATGAATAGCAAATAGTATTCAAGGTAATTAAAATATGATTTTTGAACTTTCATTATTTGGAATAATAACTGGCTTTGTTTCTGGATTTTTTGGTGTGGGTGGTGGAATGGTTCTTGTTCCAATGCTTTTGTATGTTGGATATCTAATGAAAGAAGCAATTTCGATATCGATTGTTCAGATGATTTTTAGTTCAATATATGGAACTTTTTTAAATTACAGTAGAAATAAAACCTTGCTAAGGGACGGTATAGTAATAGGATTTGGAGGTTTTTTTGGAGGCTTTCAAAGCGGACTAATTCATTTAATTGTATCAAACCAATTTCTGGAATACTTATTTTTATTTCTAATTATTTTTTCAATATACAGAATAATGGTTTCATCACCATATGGAAAAGAATCATCAAAAGTTCATAATAAATATTTATTGTTCATAAGTGGTTTTATTATCGGAGCCATAGGGTCTACTCTTGGAGTAGGTGGATCAGTTATGCTAACACCACTTTTGGTGGGCTATCTCTTTTATAATTTAAAAGATGCTTCTTCATTGGGATTATTTTTTGTTGTCTTTAGTTCGATTGCTGGATTTATTTCTCTCTCAATAGTTGGAGGTATGCTTTACGGTGAGGGACTAATAGTTGGAATTAGTTCGTTAATTGGAGTATATTTTGGAATTAAAATGAAAAATATTGTTCACATACAGAATTATAAAAAATACCTATTGGCTCGCCTTCCATAACCCAGTTGCCACCGCGTCCCTGGTCGGCTATAGGCTGGCCTTCGTAAAGTTTGGTAACTTCATTGCGATTGGCGGCAAAGACCAGGTTAGTGCTCCATTTAAAGTCCCCGATTAAATTTTCAGTAGTTAATGCCAATTCAATCCCCTTATTAGTAAGGGATCCAATATTAGCCCATATGGAATAGTAGCCGGTGGAAGGTGGCAATGGCCTGCTAAAAAGAAGGTCTTTGGTTTGATTATAATATAAGTCAGCATTCAGGAGGATGCGGCTGTTAAACATTCCA
>CAIJNA010000018.1 GCA_903821805.1 uncultured Campylobacterota bacterium
GAATGTCATCAGGATTATTTGTAAGCTTGATATTTACATCTCTTTTTTTTGACATATCACTAACTACACCTATTGTTGCAACCAGTTCAACCCCAGCTCTAGCTGTAATAATATCTTTGTTTGCCTCAAGTATTTGACATACACTTTGCCCTACTGTTCCAACACCTATTATTCCAATTTTAAGCATTTGCTAATCTCTCTTTTAAAAGTGAATTTACAACTTGTGGATTAGCGCTTCCTTTACTTGCCTTCATTGTTTGTCCAACAAAAAATGCAAACATTTTATCTTTACCACTTCTGTATTCTTCAACTTTATCCATGTTGGCTGCTAATATTTCATCTATGATTGCTAAAATAGCAGAATCATCACTGACTTGTTTTAAACCTAATTTTTCAATTACAAATTCAACAGTTTCATTATTTTCCATCAAATAATCAAGAACTTCTTTACCGGCTTTTCCGCTAATTGTTCCATCTTCAATAGCCTTAACAAGAGTCCCAAGTTTATTTGCATTTACTGGGGAAGTTGTAACACTCATTCCCTCATTCATTCTTCCTTGAAGCTCTACAGTTAGCCATGTAGTTGCATTCTTACCACTTATTCCAACAGCTAACATTTCTTCAAAATAATCTGCCATCTCTTTAGTGCTACAAATTACACCTGCATCGTAAGCTTTCAAGCCGAAGTCTTTTACAAATCTATCTTTTTTAGCATCCGGAAGTTCTGGAATTTGGCTAAATTCTGCAATCATTTCATCAGTTATGATAAGTGGGAGAAGATCTGGATCTGGAAAATATCTATAATCTGCAGCATCTTCTTTGCCTCTCATACTTCTTGTTTCACCACTTGCAACATCAAATAATCTAGTTTCTTGAACAACCTCTTTCTCGTAAACTCCGTCTTCCCAAGCTTCAATTTGTCTTTGAACTTCATATTTAATAGCACGTTCTATGAATCTAAAGCTATTCATGTTTTTAATTTCACATCTTGTATAAAGCTTAGTATCCCCTTTTGGTCTAATCGAAACATTTACGTCACATCTGAAACTTCCCTCTTGCATATTTGCATCACTAATTCCAATGTATCTAACGATTGAATGAAGTTTTTTAAGATAAAGAAGAGCTTCTTCTGCACTTCTCATATCTGGTTCACTAACGATTTCAAGAAGAGGTGTTCCCGCACGGTTTAAGTCGACCTTTGAATAATCTTTTTCATGAGTATTTTTACCGGCATCATTTTCAAGATGGGCTCTTGTTACACCTATAGTTTTATTGCTTCCATCTGGAAAATCTATAACGATTTCTCCAAATCCAACAACTGGAACTTCAAATTGTGATATTTGATATCCTGTTGGTAAGTCTGGATAAAAATAATTTTTTCTATTAAATATTGATTTTTGATTTATTTTTGCATTAATTGCAGTTCCTAGAGCGATAGCTTTATGCACAGCTTCTTTATTTAAAACTGGCAAAGCACCTGGTAGACCTAGGCAAGTTGGACAAACATTTGTATTAGCAAGTTCGCCAAAACTTGTAGCGCATCCGCACCATAATTTTGTATTAGTATTTAATTGAGCATGAACTTCAAGCCCTATAATTGTTTCAAACATCTCTTTTATACCTTGTTTTTTATAATTTTGTGGGATTATATCGTAAGGTTTCTAATAGTAATATCTTACAAATAATTCTATTCACAAAATATTCTATTCGTTATTTTTCCGATATTTGTAAAATAACTTTTGGTTGATAAATATTTACAGCATTTAATCTGTTTGGTATATCTTTAACTATGCAGTTAAAAGGTGCTTTTATAGTATATTTTTCTTTTTCAAGCTTATAAAAGTCAAGTTCTGATTTTTTACTTTCATATTCATAAAGAGCTTTTGAAGCTTCTAAAGTTGCTAAATCAATA
>CAIJNA010000019.1 GCA_903821805.1 uncultured Campylobacterota bacterium
ATTAAGAATTAAAAATAAAATTGGCTCAAATCCTATTACTTTTGGATTAACTGTTGAAAAAGAAAAATCATATGCTATATGGAATTCTTTAGTAAATAAAAAAAGAATTATTACTCTAGATGTATGTAGAAGATCTAGAAGTAATTGGCAAGAGCATAATAAAATATTGCCACTTATTTTAATAAGAAATAGCCAGGTGTATCTTCTTCCATCTTGGGATATGGAGTTAGAATTGGATGATAAAGTACTATTTGTTTCAGATGAAGAATCAAAAAATGATCTAAGATGGATCTCTAAAAATATATATGAATTTTATTATGTATATTTTGGAAAAGAAAAAAACATGTTTAATAAACTATTTAAAGGCGGATATTGATGATTATTTTAGCAGGACCATGTGTTATAGAAAATAGAGAAATGATGATGAGAATCGCTGAAAAACTAACATATTTAAACGAAGATCAAAGAATAGAATTTTATTTCAAAGCAAGCTATGATAAGGCAAATCGTACAAGTATAGATAGTTTTCGTGGACCAGGGCTTGATGAGGGCCTTAAAATATTGCAAGAAATTAAAAATACATTTGGATATAAACTAATTACTGATGTTCATGAAACATATCAAGTTGCACCCGTTAGCGA
The DNA here is from genome assembly GCA_903821805.1 of uncultured Campylobacterota bacterium. Lineage (GTDB taxonomy): Bacteria > Campylobacterota > Campylobacteria > Campylobacterales > Arcobacteraceae > CAIJNA01. The sequence continues at coordinate 642 of CAIJNA010000019.1, forward strand.
AGTTGTTGATGTGCTACAAATACCAGCATTTCTTTGTAGACAAACTGACTTGTTAGTTGCTTCTGGCAAAACAAATTGTAAAGTAAATATTAAAAAAGGCCAATTTTTGGCAAGTGAAAGCATGAAACATCCTGTTGGAAAAGTCTTAAATACAAGGGGAGTAAGTGAAATAAATTATGAGTCTTCAAAGAAAAATGGGGTTTGGTTGTGTGAACGAGGAAATGTATTTGGATATGGTTCTTTAATTGTTGATATGAAAAATCTTATAACAATGAGAGAATATGCACCTGTGATTTTTGATGCAACACATTCGGCTCAAGTTCCAAGTACTGGATCTACAACTGGAGGAAATAGTGCAATCGTGCCAGCTTTAGCTAGAGCTGCTGCTGCTGTTGGTGTTGATGGTTTCTTCTTCGAGACACACATTGATCCTAGCTGTGCTTTAAGTGATGGACCAAATATGTTGAATATTGACCAATTAAAATTGACTATTGATGATATATTTAAAATCCAAGATGTTTTAAGTGCATCAAAATAACAATACTAAATAATAAACTAAATAAAAAAGGAAATAATAATGAAAATAATAGAAGGTAATTTAAGATTAAATGGTAACGAAAGAGTAGCAATTATTTGTGGAAGATTTAATCATATCATCACTGATAGACTAGTTGAAGGTGCTCAAGATTCATTTAAAAGACACGGCGGAGATGATTCTAAACTAGATTTAATTTTAGTTCCAGGTGCATTTGAAATACCATTTGCATTATCTAAAGCGCTTTCTAGCGGTAAATATGATGCTGTTTGTTGTGTTGGAGCTGTAATTAGAGGTGCTACGCCACATTTTGATTATATTAGTGCAGAAGCTACAAAAGGTATTGCAACTGCTGCAATGCAAGCTGGTCTTCCTGTATCAAATGGTGTTTTAACTACAGATACAATTGAGCAAGCAATAGAAAGAGCTGGGAGTAAAGCTGGGAATAAAGGTGCTGAAGCTATGACAACAATTGTTGAAATGTTAAGCTTATATAATGAGATGGAGAAATAATGGCAACAAGAACGCAAGCAAGAGAGTCTGTAGTAGGTCTACTTTATGCATATGACTTAGGAAATACAGCAATAGCAAAATTTTCTGACATCATTTTTGAAGATAAAAAAATAAGAAATAAACAAAAAGAATTTGCACAAGATTTATTTGATGGTGTAATGACTAATTTGGATGCAATAGATGTTGTGTTGTCTGAGCATCTTAAACAAAGAGATATTCATGAAGTTGGAGCTGTTGAAAAAGCAATTTTAAGACTCTCAATTTATGAAATTACATTTAAACAGGTAGATAAAGGTATAGCAATCAATGAAGCTATCGAATTAGCAAAAAAACTAGCAAGTGATAACGCTCCTAAGTTTATCAACGGTTTGCTAGACAGTATATAAAGAGTTAAATATGAAACTTTGTGTTGCGCTTGATAATGATACACTATCTGAAAATTTAGCTTTAGCTACGAAGTTAAAAGAGTATGATATTTGGCTCAAGGTTGGTTTTCGTGCATATATTAGAGATGGAAAAGAATTTATTTTGGCGCTAAAAGAAATAAATCCAAACTTCAAAATTTTCCTTGATTTGAAACTTTATGACATACCAAACACTATGGCAGATGCAGCTTTTGAAATAAGTCAATTGGGTGTAGATATGTTTAATGTGCATGCAAGTGCTGGAATCAAAGCTATGCAAACTGTTATGGAACGAATTAAAGATATTCCAAACCGTCCACTAGTTTTGGCTGTTACAGCATTAACAAGTTTTGATAATGACAGTTTTAAAAATATTTATAATGAAAATATTGCAAATAAAGCTACTAAGTTTGCAATTGACACATTTAGAGCAGGGCTTGATGGCGTTGTCTGTTCGGCTTTTGAGAGTCTAGCGATTAAACAAAATACATCAAATAAATTTATCACTTTAACACCTGGAATTAGACCTTTTGGTGAAGATTCGGGTGATCAACAAAGAGTTGCAAATATTGCAATTGCAAAAGAAGAACTCGTTGATTTCATAGTTGTCGGAAGACCTATCTATAAAGCTGCTAATCCAGCAGAAACAGTAGAAAAGATTTTGAAGACTTTTTAAGGTTTTCTTTATCTGTTTTTGCCTATACTTCGAAACTTTTTTGGACAGGTGGGTGAGTGGCTTAAACCAGCACCCTGCTAAGGTGTCG
>CAIJNA010000020.1 GCA_903821805.1 uncultured Campylobacterota bacterium
ACTTTTAAAAGAGAGATTAGCAAATGCTTAAAATTGGAATAATAGGTGTTGGAACAGTAGGGCAAAGTGTATGTCAAATACTTGAAGCAAACAAGGATATTATTACAGCAAGAGCTGGGGTTGAACTGGTAGCAACAATAGGTGTAGTTAGTGATATGTCAAAAAAAAGAGATGTAAATATCAAGCTTACAAATAATCCTGATGACATTCTTGATGATCCAACTATTGACATAGTTGTTGAATTAATGGGCGGAGTTGACAAAGCTTATGAAGTTGTAAAAAAAGCACTAAAAAATGGTAAAGCAGTAGTTACTGCTAACAAAGCTTTATTAGCATATCATAGATATGAGCTTCAGACTTTAGCTGGTGATAATGCATTTGAATTTGAAGCAAGTGTAGCTGGTGGAATTCCTATTATTAATGCGCTTCGTGATGGTTTGAGCGCAAATCATATAGTGTCTATTTGGGGAATTCTAAATGGAACTTGTAATTATATGCTTACTAAAATGATCAACGAAGGTGCTGACTATAAAGAAGTTTTAGCTGAAGCACAAAGTTTAGGTTATGCAGAAGCTGATCCTACATTTGATGTTGGCGGATTTGATGCAGCGCATAAACTATTGATTTTGGCAAGTATTGCTTATGGAATAGATTCTAAACCAGAAGATATTTTAATTGAAGGTATCCAAAATATTTCTGCAGATGATATTTATTTTGCTAAAGAATTTGGTTTTTCAATTAAGCTTTTAACAATTGCACAAATCAATAAAAACAACGAAGTTGAGCTTCGAGTTCATCCAGCACTTATTAGCAATACTGATATGATCGCCAAAGTAGACGGAGTTATGAACGCAATTAGTGTTTTAGGTGATAAAGTTGGCGAAACTCTTTATGTTGGAGCCGGAGCTGGTGGCGATGCAACAGCAAGTGCTGTTATTGCAAATATTATTGATATTGCAAGACGAGGAAAAGGCTCATCATCACCTATGCTTGGATTTAAAACACCACTTGAAGGCGGATTAAAACTAGCTAAAAAAGATGATATAGAAACAAAGTACTATTTGAGATTACATGTTGAAGATAAAAGCGGAGTACTTGCAAAAGTTGCTACTATTCTTGGGGATAGCGGAATTTCAATTAAAAATATGGTTCAAAAACCATTTGATGAAGATAGTGCCAATCTTCTTTTGTCAACACATATTTGTAAAGAAAAAGAGATTAAAATAGCACTTGAAAATTTAGAAAAAGCAAACCTTGTGTTATCAAAACCATCTATGATTAGGATTGAAGAGTAGAGGGATATAAAATAATATATCAGTAGATTTTATCTGCTGATATATTATGATTTTGATTCTTCTTTTTGAGAAGTCTTGTTGTCTTTGTAAGTTGTCTCAATAGCTGGTTTTATTGTTTCTAAAAAGCTAGAAGTATTAGTGTTGTTTGGCAACACAATATATCCATTATTTTTAACTAAAGCATCTTTTATTAGTGAATCCATCCATTTGATATTAAGTAAAATATCAATATTTTCTAAAACAATATTTTTCCCATCTTTTGAATATCCCCAATTAAAACTTTTCAGTGTAACTAGAAGATTTTTTGATTCACCCTTTCTGTAAACATACATTGTTAAAACATTTGTTGTTGTATTTTTTTTAATATATTTAATTTTTACATTTTCTTGAGCAATAACATTATTTAATTCATCAATTAAAGTTTTTTCAACAAATAAAGAATTACCTTTTTTGGTAAATAATTTTTTGTGAGATGTTTTTTTATGACCAATTTCGCTAGTTTTTGTTGCAATGTCAGAAGCTATTTTTTTCACTTTTTTAACAGCTAAATTTACTTCTTTTACAGCTCTGTCAACAGGAGTTTGTTGAGCACCAAAAAGTGTGATATTTACTAAAATTAGTGTAAAAAATATTTTTTTCATTATTCTTCCTCATCTCCGCTAATCATCTCAAAGATCTCTTCATAAAGTTCTTTACATTCTTCTTTTGATAATTCGTTGTTTTTGATATCTGTCAAAATCTCATGAAATTCTTCTCTCATTTCGTATAAATCATTTAATTCGTCAGTATATTTATCTTTACTATCTTTGTCTTTTGCAATAAGGGCAAAAATTTCATCAGTTTGATCTTCAATATCTGCCAAAACAACATTCTCAATTAATTCTTTTAGTTTTACAAAGCAATCAGTCATTTTATTTACCTTTCGCAGCTTGAATTTTATTTACATAGTCATATGTAATATTGATAATTTGTTTCTTTGGAAGCGATCTTGAAAGTGCTTTGATAGCACCTTCAAAGTCATCAAATAAATAATTAGCCATACTTCCTGGAATTGGGTTTATTTCATTTAAATAAACTTCACCTTCAACAACAAAGAAATCACATCTGATAAGACTACCGTCAAAAGTATGGTTGTATATTTTTGCGAAATTTTCTTGTAGTTTTGTAACTAGTTCGTCAGATAACGTAGCTTCATTTACCCTTTCTGTTCGTGTAAAGTCAAGATATTTCTTGTCAAAATCTAAAAATTCTTCTTTTTTAGGTTCTTCGACAATTGAGAAAATAAATTCCCCATTGGCTTTAGTTCCAGCTAGATTGTATTCTTTGACATTATTGATAAAAGATTCTACAATGATTTCATTGTCAAATTCAAATGCAACGTCTAAAGCATACTCAAGTTCTTCTTTTGATTTTACAATTGAAACACCAATGCTACTTCCAAGTCTAACTGGTTTGATTATGCAAGGGAATTCTGTAATATCAATTTTGTCATTTTTTGTAAAATGAAGCGATGGTAAAGTTTTTACTCCACAGCTTGATGCGTAATTCTTTGTAAAATGTTTATTACAACTAACAACACAAGCCTCAACTCTTGGACCTATAAATGGAATTCCAAAGAATTCAAACATTGATGCAAGTACACCATCTTCACCATCTCCACCATGAGTTACATTTAATGCGAAATCAAATTCAACTTTTTTGCTTCCGAACAATGATGATTTGTAAAAACCACCATTGTTTATTTGTAGTTTGTCAAATTTTTTGTATCCACCTGTACTAAATAATTTTGAGTTTATCTTATCTGTAGGGATTAGAAAAAATTCTCTATTTTTATCTACAAATATATAAATAAGCTCATCATTTAAAACTTTTTTTAAAGCTATCGAACTTACGATGCTTATCTCATGTTCAAAACTCTTTGCCCCAAATACTATACCAATTTTACTCATTTTTGTAACCTTTTTAATGCTTCTTTTACTATTTCGCTTGTTGTATTTCCAACACAATTTTTTAATGCATTTGTAATGACATCTTTTTTAAATCCTAAAGATTCAAGAGCCTGCACTGCCTCACTTACGCTTGGAGAACTTGACGTTGTACCATCTTCATTTGCTTCGATTACAAATCCGCTTAGTTCTACTAAAATTCTTCCAGCACCTTTTGGACCAATTCCTGGAACCATTTTTAGCATATTAATGTCACCACTTTGCACGATTTGTGAAAAGCTATTTGGTGTAAATGTGCTGCAAATAGCCAAAGCAACTTTCGGACCAACACCGTTTATTTTGATAACTCTATCAAAAAGTTTCTTTTCATTTATATCTGTAAATCCATATAGTGATTGATTATCTTCTCGTATAATATGAGTTGTATGAAGCTTTACGCTCTTATCTTTTATAGTGCTGCTACAATTTAAAGATACGAAAACTTCGTAAACTATCCCATTTACATTGATGTGCAAAAAAGTTGGTTCTTTTCGTATCAATATTCC
>CAIJNA010000021.1 GCA_903821805.1 uncultured Campylobacterota bacterium
AATGAACAAATTAAAGTAAAAGATGACAATAATATATACTATATTCAGGACTCTAAATGGGTCCCCACGTTAAAAAATATAATGGATTTGTTAAAAGAAACAGATGTTAGTGTTGGTACAAATTATAGCAGATATGGTAAAGCAATTTATAATACTCCAAACGATGTGAAAAGCGCCGTCCATTTATTAAGACAAGTAAGATTTCTTTCCATTAACAATGGTAAAGACATAATCGACACTCTATTTGATAATACATAATTTTCCAATATTATTTTTATTGCATGCCATAAAGGTCGATGGTGTTTAGCTATCTGATCGACGATTTTATATTTTTAAACAATGGATAGCAACGTGGTGATATAAATATGAGTAAGTCTGTAACTGGGTGGTTTTTATACAACCCGCTGCGACAAAAACCAATAAGTTTGGAACCACTTTTACCGTGGGGAGCTTTTTATTACTATGGGCCTGATCCTGCTGCAGGTGTGTCCTATGGTAGCTACAAAGATTCTAAAGGTAATGCAATAATAACCAAGTCTGCACATATAGTGTACTCACCAGTTACTGGTGAGCCCATGGAGTATATAGACAGTGTAGAATTTGACTATATTAACAATCAGTTAAATTCTAGTACTGCAGACATGCACTGTGACACACAATGTGAGCATTGCGAGGCTAAATTATTAGGTAATTTCCAACCTTCGTATTGTTATTCTTGTGGCAAAGACATTACATCATGTTTAAATAATAAAAAGGAGAAGACCATGAATTTGAAAGAAAGAGTTTTAGCTAAGCTAGAACAAAAAAAGGCAGAAGAGAAAAATTTAGCCAAAGCATCTGTTAGAGAAAAAGTGCGAGCAAAAATTAAAGAAAAAATCGAAGCACGTAAGGCTGAAGCTGCTGAAGAAGAATGGGTAGACTTAGATACAGTTATCAAAGAAGCCACTTCTGGTGAAGATGATAGTGCTGTTGAAAAAGCAATTGAAGAAAAAGTTGGAGAAGCTGCTGAAAAAGTGGCTGATAAAATGGAAGAAAAAGTAGAAGAAAAAGTAGAAGAAGTAGCCGATGAAGCTGCTGAAAAAGAAGAAGAATTTATGCCATTAGACATGGTTCTTTCTATGGTTGAGCGACGAATTGAGCGCAAAAAAATGCTTGCTAAAGCTGAAGACGAGAAAAAAGCAAGAATAGCTAAAATTAAAGCTAAAGTTAAAGCTAAATTGCAAGCTAAAGCTGAAACAGAAAAAGAAGAAGAAGATGAAAAAGCTGAAGGTGAAATGGGGCCTGCAGAAAAAGTTGAAGAAGTAGTAGAAAAAGCAGCTGACTTAGCAGCTCCTCCACATGAACCTAAAAAAGCAGTTGATCCATTGGAAAAAATCGTTCCTTCTGATGTTGAAAAAGCTCCTGAAGCTCCTGCTGAACTTTTCATCACTGAAGCCGTAAAATTTGAGCCTTTAGCGTCTGTTGAAAAATTAGCTAAAGCTTCTAAAGAAGACATTGAGCTTACTCTTTATGGAAATGAAACAGAAAATCCTTTCTGGAATGTTACCGCTTTTGGAACTCCAGTAGCTAAAATTGAATTAGGAAAACAAGTTTCTCCTGAAGAAATCAGAAATGTATTCTGTAGTGATGACTATGCTCTTGATTTAATTGAGCATTGTGCAACATCTGGACTTGTAGACACTTTGAAAAAAGTAAATGCTGATTTCTGGGCAAACTCAACAGCTAATGAGCGTTTAGAAAAACATTACAACACAATAGTTGATAAAAAAGTTTCTGAAGCTAAAGCAAAACTTGTTGCATCTTTCAAAGATGATTTTATCGGTTCTTTAAGAGTTGTTACTGCTGGTATGAATAAAAATTTATATCCAGATCTTGGCAATATGGCGGCTCTGTTTTACCTAACCTAAAAAAACAAATTATTGAAGGACCCAAGTTGGCAGGAACATCCATTTCATAATGAGCCGAGT
>CAIJNA010000022.1 GCA_903821805.1 uncultured Campylobacterota bacterium
ATCGATGGTAATATCTGCAAAATGTTCATTATTAAATTTCCCTGCTTACAGTTTCTGAAATTTTTACGGGTCCTGTCGCAAGCTACATAAATTTTTCAGCTTCAGTCTCTTGAATTTTCCGGGTCCTGTCGCTCCCAAAGCCTTTTGTCTTTAAGGCTCGCGCCACAACACTGTCCATATGGCGTAAATTCATTTAGCCTTTTATATCGATACGCGATGTAACACCAGTTGATAGCTGCCGGTCAAGCGCTCGCCATTTGTCCAAAAGGCTTGGGAGAGCCACCCGCAAGAATTTCCCACTCTTCGCCAAAAAAAATATTTCGGCAAACTGTAAACCAAATATTAAAATGATTGGTGATAAATCAATTCCACCAATAACAGTAGGTATAAATCTTCGAACAAAAGAGTAAGCAGGCTCTGTTAATCTATACAGAACCTGAACAATTGGATTGTATGGGTCTGGTTGAACCCAAGAGAGAAGGGCAGAAACAATAATTACCCATTTGTAAAGTGATAATATTGTTAGAAAAACGGAGCCTAATGCTAAAATTAAAGAATCGATCATTTGATTATTTCCCCCAAGTAGTTTTTGATAAACGGATAAATTTCACTCAAATTTGGTCCATGCTGAGCACCTGTTATGGCAAATCTAAGTGGCATAAAAAGATTTTTACCTTTAAGTGATGTTTTTTCTCCGACATATTTTTTTAAAGTTTCAAAATCATCCATAAAAGGAGCATCAGATAAACATTGCATTAATTGATTTAGCTCAGATTCAAAACCTTCACAGTTTACTTTTGGAGCAAATATTAATGATATTTTTGATTTTAAATCATTTATAGTGTTTGATTCTTCCATAAAAACTTTAGCAAGTTTTCCTATTTCAATATCTGCAAAACCAAGTATTTTTGACAATCTCATATCATCAAGCATTTTTATATGTTCTCTGTTTATGAATTTTAGCTTTTCAAGGTCAAATCTAGCAGAACTTTTTGAAATCTTACTAATATCAAACCATTCTATAGCTTCCTCAACAGTAAAAATTTCACAAGGTGGATTGTAACCCAAAAGTATTAAATAGTTAGCTATAGCTGCTGGTAAATATCCCTCACTAATTAGCCATTTAACGCTTGAAGCATCATCTCTTTTGCTCATTTTTTTACCAGTTTCTTGATTTAAAATTACAGGTAAATGAATATATTCAATTTCTTTGTTGTATCCAATTTGCTCTCGTATATGAATTTGTTTTGGTGTGTTAGAAAGATGATCTTCACCTCTAATTACAGTGCTAATATCAGTTAGCATATCATCAACTGCACATGCAAAATTGTAAGTTGGTGTTTTGTCTGTTCTTAATATTACAAAACTATCCACATCAAAAGGTTTATATGTAAAATCACCCTTAACAATATCTTTGAAACTAATATCATGTGTAGGTTTTTTTAGTCGAACCGTAAAAGGAGCATCAAGTCCAAATGTAAGTTCATCACTCAAATTCTCACAAAAGCCGCTATATCTATAAGGTTTACCTTCATTTTTTAATTTTTCTCTATCATTTTCCAATGCTTCATCGCTACAAAAACAATTAAAAGCTTTTTTATCAATTAATAACTGCATAGCTATTTGCTGATGATATTTGATATTATTGCTTTGTAAAAAAACTTGTTTGTAATCTATAGCAAAAAGTCCTAATATTTCAAGTATCTCTTTATCTTTTCCTTCAATATTTCTTTCTTTATCCGTATCTTCAATTCGGATGATTAAATCTTCTTTTTTTTGTTTAGCGATAATATGATTTAGGATTGCAACTCTTAAGTTTCCTATATGCATATCACCTGTTGGGCTTGGTGCAAATCTTAACAAATTGTACTCTCCTTGATATTATTTATAAAATTATGATTTTGTATAAATCAGTATATATTTTTGTTTGATATATTATTTTAACAAAAGAAAATACTAAATTTGCTGAAAAGGTGCGCTACTATTAAAGAATAAGCATTCCATCGCCATAAGAAAAGAAACGATAGTTATTTTTGATCGCTTCATCATAAATTAGTAATGTTTCTTCAAGTCCAACAAAAGAAGCTACTAACATTATTAATGTTGACTTTGGAAGATGGAAATTAGTCAGCAAATAATCAACTCTTTGTGGTTGATTTATAGGATTTAAAAAAATATTAGCTTCACCATTTTGCTGTTTTGTTTTATTAAAAAATTCAATTGTACGAGTTACTGTAGTACCAACCGCAAGAATCTTATCATTACTTAATATTGCTTCTTTTGAAGATTCTGGAATATTGAAATATTCACTATGCATTGGATGAGCCAATATATCATCAACATCAACTGGTTTGAACGTTCCAGCCCCAACGTGCAAAGTAAGATAATGTAGGTTGAACTTTTCTGCCAATTCATTAAATGTTTTTTCAGTGAAATGCAATGAAGCTGTTGGTGCAGCTACTGCACCATAATTCTTGGCGAATAATGTTTGGTAGTCAGTTTCATCAGCTTTTTCATCATCCCTATTTAGATAGTGAGGAAGAGGGATGTGACCTATATTATTTAAAATATCAATCAGTTTTGTAAAATCTAATTTAATTTTATTTTCATCATCCGTTTCCCAAAAATGAACAATACGACTTCCGTCTTCATTTATATCCAAAACCTCACATGAAAGTCTATTTTCAAAACAAAGAATAGTGCCGTTTCGAACCTTTCCTTTAATAAAAACCATAAAAGTATTATTGATATACGGTTTATTTAAAAGCAATTCAACTTTGCCTCCACTAACTTTTTCACCAAAAATACGAGCCTTGATAACTTTTGTATCATTCAAAAAGATATTAACATCAGATGGAATAAAATCTAGAATATTGTGAAATGTTGTATGGATGATCTTTTTTGTTTCCCTGTAATAAACTAGAAGTTTCGCATCACTTGGATTTAAAAGAGGATGGGTAGCTATGAGTTCTTTAGGTAAAAAATAGTCATAGCTTGATGTTTTAAGATGATCTTGAAGACTATTCTTCATCTTCTTCTGCATGTTCTTCAACTTTATCTGCTGGATTAAATATTTTCGCAATATAGATTGAGATTACATAAAGAACTAAAAGTGGCATAGCCATTAGCATTTGACTAACTACATCTGGTGGCGTTAGAACTGCTGCTATGATAAAAATTAAAACAACTGCATATCTAAAAAAATCTTTCATCATTTGATCATTTACAAGACCAACTACTGCAAAGAAAAATGTGATAACAGGAAGTTCAAATGCAATTCCAAAACCAAACACAATTTTGATAAAAAACGAAACATATGCCCCGATGCTAGGTGTAACAGAAACAACAGTTGAACCAAAATCAATCAAAAATGCAAATCCTAAAGGAACAACAATATAATAAGAAAATAAAGCACCTGCAGAAAACATTACAGATGCTCCAACAACAAAAGGAACCAATATTCTTTTCTCATTCGAATATAGTCCTGGGGCTAGAAATAACCAAAGTTGCCAAAATATTACAGGCAATGATGCAAAAAATGCAGCAAAAAATGAAACCATTAATGCAGTAAAAAATGTTTCTCCAAGCTCAACAGCTATCATGTGTGAACCAGTAGGTAATGCTGCTTCAACTGGAGCGAGTATCCAGTTTAGAATTGGCTCATAAAATGAAAAACAAACAAAAAACATTACTAGTAGAGTTAATGCTATGATTATTAGTCTTTTTTGTAAGTCTGCTAAATGTGGCTTTAAATCTTGAAACATTACGCTTTCACCTCTTCTTTTTTATCTTCTAATTTTGTAGTCTCTAGTTTTATTTCAGGCTTTAGTTCATCTTTATCCGTAATATCAAGATTTAAATTTGCTAATCTATCAAAATTCATTTGACCTTTTAAATTTTCAGCTTCATTCTTAAGTCCAGCTATATTTAATTCGCTATCTAAAGCAGATTTTGCGTCTTCAATCCCACCTTTTAATTTTTTTAAAAACCTAGCTACATCAACAGCAACAGTAGGTAATTTTTCAGGACCTAAAGCTATAACAGCTACAACTAAAATAACAAAAATCTCTGTAATTCCTAAACCAAACATATATATAACCTTTTTCGACTAAAATTTTAAGGGTTGGATTTTATCAAAAGTAAGATAAAATCCAACCAATTTTAGAAAAAAGCATTAAGGAAAATAAATGGAAATAGCAATTTTTGTCATAGTAGTTATCATTTTCATATTACTAAATAAAGATTATAATAGCCAAGATTTTAAACATATAAAAATTAATGTAAAACAAAAGCTCCAAGGTGAGCTTAGAGACCATGAAGCTGGGCTTTTAATTGCACTTATGGCTAAAGTTGCCAAGGCTGATGGAAATGTTTGTGAGCTTGAGGCTGAACTTTTAAGTAATATTTTTACGGATATTTCTCTTGTATTTGAAAATGATAAAGTAATAAGAGTTCAGCTAAAAGATATTTATGCCAGCGAAAAAGAGACATTTTCAAACACTATCGAAATCGCAAAGAAGTATTTTAAATTAACAAAAAATGATTACAAAAAAAGACTCCTTGTTCTTCAGTATCTCCTTAATCTAGCATTTGTAGATGGCGAATTCTCAGAAACTGAATACATGATTATTGAAGACATTTCAAATGCTATTGAGATTAAAAAAAATGATCTAGATTCTCTTATTAAACATTTTGAAGAACATCTAAAGCAAAAACAAAATCAAACATCTATGGACTTAAATAAAGCGTATTCAATACTTGGAGTAGACTCAAATATAAGCAATGAAGAATTAAAAAAACAATATAGAGTTCTTGTGAAAAAATATCATCCTGATGTCATAACTGGTCAAGGCGCTGACCAGACTACTATTGATAAAGCTACCTACAAGCTTCAAGAAATTAATGAAGCATATGAAATTATTAAAAAAAATAAAGGGATTTAAATGGCTAGCTTTGATTATGAGCACATTGTTTGTGAGTGTAATAAGGTAAGTTTGGGTGAAATTATTTATGCTATTCAAGAGCAGGGTGCGAAAAATCTTAATGAAATATCAAAATTAACAGATGCAACATCTTCTTGTGGTCGTTGCAAGAGTTTACAAGATGACTTTGGTGATCCAAAGTTAAAACTTTATGTTGATGAAATACTAAAAAAATTTGTAGAACTTGATAAATAAAGGAAATATATAAATGGAAGACAAACAATTACTTATCAAAGAAATTTTAGAGCTTATTAATCATAATAATAATTCTACAAAAACAGATATAAATCCGAATTATCTTGATTTTTTTGAAATTGATGATTTAATAGAAACCAGAGATGGTCTAATAAAAAGTATATCCAACTTTAAAGAAAACAATAACGATTATCTTGATGAAATATTCTCTAAATGCTCATAGATTACAATTTTTCTAATACCAAAATGTTTGAAATTCTAGAAATTTTAAAACAGGATCTATTTATAATTACTGATCTAAAAACTAAATCTGAAATATCATTTGAGGTATTTAATCCTGATCTTTCAAGTCATTCTTACGCTGGTCAGTCTATCATTATTGATAATCAAGAATATATCTATAGGGGCTACAAAAGTTGGACAGATTTGGCTGAAATATTATATTGTAAAATGTCTACCCCTATAATAAAATCTAGCCATACGGTATTATTAAAATTCACTAAGCTAGATCAAGATATCTCATTTCATAAAACTTATATTGAAGAAAAAAGTGAAAAATATGGTATTGATTCTGATTTTTCTTCAATAAATAAGAATGAAGAGCCAGCTTTCTTGGAGCATTACATAAGAGCACTTAAAAATGTTAATATTAATAAGAAAGCAAGAATTTTAAATCTCGGAATAAATAGTGGAGATGAATTTGAAATTATTAAATCATTGTGCGAAAATATAAATGATAAGCAATTTGTAGGTATTGACTTCTGTCAATCTGCAATTCAAATTGCACGATCAAGATTTAATGAGTCAAATTTTACTTTTTATTCGCATGATATAAATCATCTTGATGAACTTGAGCTTGGCAGGTTTGATTTAATAATTACTATTGGTACGCTACAAAGTAGCGGATTGGAATTTAAGCCTCTATTTGAATCAATAGTTCAAAGATATCTAGAAAAAGATGGAGCTATG
>CAIJNA010000023.1 GCA_903821805.1 uncultured Campylobacterota bacterium
AAAATGCTAAAAATATCTTAAAAAACCACTAAGCAAAATTTAAAACTAACTTAGTTAAAATCGCAACCCAAAACCAAAAACCAAGTGTCTTTGGTTAGATTAAAACAAGGAAAAAAAATGTTAGAAGGAATACTTAGAAATAGTATCGAAAAACAAGCTGTGAAACAATTGAGACGAGATGGTTATCTAATAGCTAACATTTACGGAAAAGGTATTGAAAACATCAATGCAGCTTTTAAAGTAAATGATTTTGTTAGATATATGAAAAACAAAACAACTATTGCATTTGATATCAAAGTTGGAGACACTACTTGTAAAGCAGTAATTAAAGAATACCAAAAACACCCAGTTACAGGTGCTTTATTACATGTTGATTTACAAGTTGCTATACCAGGAGTTGTTGCTAATTATTTAGTACCAGTTACTGTTGAAGGAACTCCAAAAGGTCTTAAAAATAAAGGTCTTTTAGCTTACCATAGAAGAAGAGTTGCTGTTTCTTGTACAATCGAGAACTTACCATCAAGCTTCCATTTTGTAATTGATGATCTTGATACTGGGGATAATTTCCTTGTTAGAGATATTAAATTACCAGAAGGCGTTAAATGTAATCTTGACCCAAGAGTACCAGTAGTCGGAATGATTAAAGCTAAGTAATTTTATGTTTTTAATCACTGGGCTGGGTAATCCTGGGGAAAAATACAAAAATACTAGACATAATGTTGGATTTTTAGTTATCGATGAGATAGCTAAAAATCTTTCAACAACTTCAATAAATAATTCAAACTTCAAATCAATAACACTAAAAGCTACCAATAAAAATATCAATCAAATTCTTGCTAAGCCACAAACATTTATGAATTTATCTGGTGAATCAGTACTTTCAATCGCAGATTATTATGGCATAGAAAATAGTGAAATTATAGTTGTTCATGATGATTTAGATTTGCCATTTGGAAGCGTAAAGTTTAAAATTGGTGGTGGACATGGTGGTCACAACGGACTTCGTTCTATAGATTCACATATTGGACAAGATTATATTCGTGTACGAATCGGAATTGGAAAGCCTACAAACAAAGAAGTTGCAGATTATGTTTTAAGTGATTTTAGTAAAGAAGAAACAAATAAACTACAAGATATTATTAGTCATGCAGTAAAAGCTATAGAAGCTATACAAATTGAACCTTTTTCTAAAGTTCAATCTACTTTTACATTAAAATAATAAAAGGCTTTAAGTGAAGTTAATAACAAAATATCTTTTGACAAAATATTTAAAATATTTTTTTATTATCTTGCTATCCCTTGAATTGTTTTTTATTGGATTTGATTTTTTGCAGTACGGTGACAGTTTGCCTTCGTCAGCTAATCTCCAGCTATTGTACATACTTTACAATGGATTTTTTATACTTACAATAACACTTCCGCTTTCTATTATTTTTGCCTGGATAGTGACCCTTACATTTTTGATTAAAGAAAATACGTTGATAAGTTTTTACGCATTAGGATCATCAAAAAAGGTAGTTTTATTTCCGATCATGATGATCTCTATTTTGCTTACTTCTACATTAATTCTTTTTCAAAATACTGATTTAGCGTATGCTGTTGAACAAAAAAATAAGATTCTTGAGAATAAGTTTTTTGTTAACGAAAAATCAAATATCTTATTGAAATATAACAATAATTTTGTTTATTTTCAAAAACTTTATCCATTAGAAAAAAAAGCTGAAAATATCAAAATCTTCAAACTGGAAAATGGCAAACTTGTTGAAACAATATTGGCAAAAACTGCTTATTATGAAGACAATAGATGGCATGTTGAAGATGCAACAATTATTTCAAAATCTGAGATTATAAGTTGGGATACATCAAAGATAAATACTAGGCATGAAAAATCTTTATATACACTAGATGGATTTAAACCAGAAATCATCAATAATGTTTATAAAGCAAAAATTGAATATTCAGTATCTGATGCTTACTATACAATTAAACTTTTTGAGAAACAAAAACTAAATACAGATAAAATAAGAGCAATATTGTATTCTAAAATTTTTACTCCATTTATGGTTGTTGCGCTACTAGTTTTAGTTTTTGCATACAGTGGAAGAAGTGGCAGATTTTTTAAAGCAGGGCAGTTTATTTCAATTACCATATTAGTATCACTTGGAACATGGGGCGTATTTTTCTTGCTTCAGAAAATTGCAACTGCAGATCTTTTGGTACCTGAAATTGCGCTATTGCTTCCTATTATTTTATTGTTTATTTATAGTTTTATAGTTTACAAAAAAAGGATTGCATAATGTTTTTTGCGATCGGTTCTTTCTTTTTGTCTTTAGTAAATCAAATGAATGAATTTGGTAAATTTGTCATATTTCAATTTGAGCTTATACCTCTATTTTTTAGGCGAGTTAGATGGAATGTTGTAATTAGAGAGATATATATTATTGGTGTTGGAACAATAGGAGTAATTCTTTTAACATCTTTTTTTACTGGAATGGTATCTGCTATTCAACTTTATTCTGGTTTTCACCAATTTGGAATAGAAGGGTTTATGGGATACACAATCTTTTTGTCTATCACAAAAGAATTAGGGCCAGTTTTTGGAAGTCTTATGGTTATTAGTAGAGCCGTTTCATCTATGGCTGCAGAAATAGGTACTATGAGGGTTACTGAACAGATAGATGCTATAGAGACACTTGCTGTCGACTCAAGAGAGCTGCTTATTATTCCTAAAATAATAGCTAGTATCATTTCATTACCACTTTTAGTTATAGTATTTGACTTTGTTGGAAATTTTAGTGCATTTTTGATTTCAAATTATGTCCTCGGAATAAATCCAATAACTTATCAAAATATTATCTTGCAAAATTTAGTACTTGAAGATATATATAGTGGTATTATTAAAGCATTTATTTTTGGATATTTGATTAGTTCAATAGGAACTTATGTCGGATATATAACATCAGGTGGTGCAAAAGGTGTTGGAATGGCAACAACTAAAGCAGTTGTTTATGCAGCTGTTTGTGTTTTTATGTTTAATTATCTTTTATCTTCTTTATTTTTAATGTTGGGGTGGTAGTCGTGTCTTTAGAAAAAGCTTACGGAATCTGTTTGTATAAAAAACACAAAGGTAGTTATAAAATATTATTATGCCAATCAATAGATAATCCTGAAAAATGGGGGTTTCTAAAAGGTACTAGACGAGATAATGAAACACCAAGAAAAGCAGCTATAAGAGAATTCATAGAAGAATCTAGCATCACAATTGATGGTAAAAATCTAGAGGATTTTTTTTATCAAAAGAATAAAAATAAAGATGTTGGAATATTTATGTTTAATGGTTCTAACGTTAAAAATCTTGATAGTTATTTTGATGGAGATAAACTAAAGAAGAAGTTTGTTTGTGCTGAAAATGCACAAGTAAAATTATTTGATATTGAAGATTTACCAGAAATAAAAACTAAACAATTATTGCTTGTAAAAAAAGTAGTTTCGGTGCTTAGTAAAAAAATTAGTGACAAATAAAACTCATTTATCTGAAAATTAAAAACTTCTTAGGTATAATCGCCACTATTTAATGGAGGCAACAATGAACGATCAAACAAATGCAATACACTTTGGATATGAAAAAGACAGCCAAGGAACTATGGCTGTACCTATTTATATGACTACGGCTTATGAATTTAGAGATAGCCTTCATGCATCAAATCTGTTTAGCTTAAAAGAACTAGGCAATATATATACAAGACTTATGAACCCTACAACTTCTATTTTCGAGAGAAGATTTGCTGAAATAGAAGGTGGTATATCTGCAATTGCAACTGCAAGTGGCATGAGTGCAATATTTTCTAGTATAGTTAATCTTTGTGAAAGTGGTGACAATGTTATTGTTGCAAGCGCAGTTTATGGTGGAACTTCAACTCTGACTGGACACACGATCAAAAGAATGGGAATTGAAACTAGAACTTTTGATGTAACAAATCCTTCAAATATTGAATTTTTAATTGATAATAAAACAAAAGCAATTATTTTTGAATCTTTATCAAATCCTAGTTTAGCTGTCGCAGATTTTGACAAAATTGTAGAAATTGCAAATAAGCACAATATTATTACAATAGTTGACAATACCGTTGCAACGCCATATCTTTGCAAACCAATTAAATTGGGTTGTGATGTTGTTGTACATAGTACTTCAAAATATACTGGTGGACAAGGACTAGCTCTTGGAGGAATTATTGTTGAGGGTGCTAGTTGTAATGATAAAATAAAAAATAATCCTAGATATTCGCATTTTAATGAGCCTGATGAAAGTTATCATGGACTTATTTATTCAAGTTTACCTTTCCCATCATTTACTATGAGATTGTTGCTTTGCGTACTTAGAGATTTAGGTGCAAGCGCAAGTCCTTTTAATAGTTGGTTATTGATTCAAGGGTTAGAAACTTTATCGCTTAGAATTAAAGAGCACAGTAAAAATGCACTTAAAATAGCTCAATTCCTAGACGCACATCCAAAAATAAAAAAAGTAAATTATCCGCTTTTGGCTTCTGATAAAAATTATGGCAGAGCTACTAAATACTTAAATAATGGAGCTAGTGGCTTACTAAGTTTTGAAGTTGAAAGCTACGAAGAAGCTTTAAGAATAGCTGATGGAACAGACATTTTTAAAGTTGTTGTAAATATTGGTGATAGTAAATCTCTTATAGTGCATCCAGCTTCAACTACACATTCACAAATGAGTAAAGATGAGCTTGCTAACGCAGGAATAAGTGATACTCTAGTGAGACTTAGTGTTGGAATTGAAGATTGCGATGATCTTATTAAAGATCTTGAAAAAGCAATAGGATAATATTAAAGATATGATTCTTGAAACAAAAAAAGTATTCTTTGATGAGCCACTTTATCTTGAAAGTGGACGTGTTTTAAAACCATTTGAAGTGGTTTATGAAACATATGGAGCTCTAAATAGCGACAAATCAAATGTAATACTAATTACTCATGCATTAAGCGGAAGCCATCATGTAGCTGGAACATATGAGGGTGAACGAAAAGCTGGATGGTGGGATGGTTTTATTGGCGATGGTAAAGCTGTTGACACTACAAAATTCTTTGTAATATGTATGAATAATATAGGTTCATGTTTCGGTTCAACATCTCCAATGAGTCTTAATCCGGCAACAAAAGAACCATACAGATTAAAATTCCCAGTCCTTACTATTAGTGATATTGTAAAAGCACAAGTTCGTGTTTTAAAGTCACTCGGAATAGAGCAACTCTATTCAGTAATTGGTGGAAGCATGGGTGGGATGCAAGCACTTTGCTACGCTGTTGAATATCCAACGTTTGCGAAACACATTTTTATGTTAGCAGCAACTGCTTATACTAGACCTTGGGCAATTGCGTATAATAAAATAACAATTGAAGCTATTAGAAACGATCCCGATTTTAAAGATGGAAACTATAATAGTGAAGATATAAAAAATAATGGTCTAAAAGGTTTAGCACTAGGAAGAATGGCTGGTCATATTTCTTACTTATCAAATAGCAGTATGGACACAAAATTTGCTCGAAGGTATGTTGATACAGATGGGCTTTATGAACTTTTTGGAAGATTTGAAGTTGAAAGATATCTTGAGTACAATGGATACAATTTCCCAAAATATTTTGATCCATTAAGTTATCTTTATATTATTAAAACTATGAATATTTTTAATGCCGCAAGAGGTAGTGACACTTTGGCTCAAAGTTTGTCTAAAATTAAAACAAAATTACATTTGTATTCTTTTAGTGGTGACTTGCTTTTTAAACCAGAAGAGATGGAAGAGATTTATGACATTATGAAAGAAAATGGTCAAGATGATATTGTAGACTATACAATGATTGACAGTGATTATGGTCATGATGCATTTTTGGTAGAACTTGATAAATTTGATTATATGATAAAAGAAATTTTAGAAAAAGATTTGAACTAAAAAATATTAGAAGAGCCAAGAAGAAAAAATAATTTTCAAAGGAATATGATGGTTAAGAAAAAAATAGATGAGAATGAAATCATCACAGAAGAAATAAGTTTTGAATCAAAAATTGAAGAAGCAAAAAAGTATCTCGATAAACTGATTGATCCAGAAATAACTTTAAGCGGAAGTGTAGAAGCTTATAAAAAAGGGATGGAAGAGATTGAAATAGCTCAAAAGTTACTTGATAATGCCAAGCTTGAATATGAAGAAATTATTAGTAAAGATCCATTTTAAGAAGTTATATGGAAAAATATTTCAATAGACAAATAAAGCTTTGGGGCTTGGAAACCCAACAATCACTTCAAGCAAAACATATAGTAATTGTTGGCTGTGGAGGTCTTGGGTGTAGTTTGGGAATAGCTCTTGGAAGTAGCGGAATCGGAAAAATTACTTTAATAGATTTTGATGAGGTAGGAGTTCATAATATTCACCGTCAAATTGGATTTAGAGTTGGTGACGAGGGCCAAAAAAAATGTGAAGTTTTAAAGAATCTAATTATGTCTCGTTGCCAATTTGTAGAAGTAGAATCAATT
>CAIJNA010000024.1 GCA_903821805.1 uncultured Campylobacterota bacterium
AGCACCCCTTTTCTAATATGTTTGTACATATTAATCATAGCTTAACCAACAAAAACTCTAGTTGGGTCGAAGAATGATAAATATACAGTCACGACAGCTGAAACAACTAATAACCATGCAATAATTTTTTCCATAATATATCCTTATTTTTCAGTTCGCATCGCGTGATTTTCAGGACTATTCATTTTAAGTCCATTTAAATCTTGATTGATTGTATAAAATTTCTCAGCATTAGCTTTTTGAGCACCAATACCAAAGAAAGTTAAACCGCCTAAAATACTTAAAAGTAAAACTACAGCTACTAAATATCCTGTAAGACCATTAAGAGCAAATAATCCTCTTTCTGATTCGTTCATTTCTTTATTTAATCCCATCTTAGTTTCCTCCTATGCTTCTAATATATTCTGCAACAGCTTTAACTTGAGTTTCAGAAAGTCTTCCAGCAAAACTTGGCATAGCACCAATCATACCTTTTTTACCATCATGTAAAACAGCAGTAGTTAAATCATTATCATAAGCTTTAAGATTAGGTCCTACCATTTGCATACCTTCACCATTTTCACCATGACAACTTGCACATGCAGACCATGCAGCAGGTTTATTACCTTTGAAGCCACCAGCAACGTAAGCAGCTAAAACATCAACATCTGCTCCGCTAGCCATTCCAGCAGGCATTCCAGCAGGATAGTTAGTTTTCATGTTATTTGCACCATTATTAATAGTGTAAGCAACTTGCTCTTTTGTTATTCTTGTTTGTAAGTTATGAGCTTTCCCATTACTTCCATCAGCTTCAACACCATGACAAGGAGCACATTGTACAAGATATACAGATTCACCCATTGCTCTTAGTCCAGCAGCGTCAATGTTTTTATTTTTAGCTTCAAATTTAGCTTGATACTCTAAAGTCTCTTCATTGTATTGACCAATTTGAGAGAATTGATTTGTTGGATATCCAACAAAAAAGTACCAAAACATCCAGATGATAGCACCAATAAAAATTAATCCCCATCCTGAAGGAATTGGATTTGAATACTCACCAATACCATCCCAATTTTCTTCAACAAGTTGTCCACCTGCTTTGTCGTTTTTCATTTGATTAACATATTTCAATGCTGTTGCTACTGTTATTGTAAGTATCGCAAATCCAGCAAGCATAGTTAAATCGTTTATATAATCCTCACCAAGACTAAAAGAGTCACCTGCTACAAAGTAAGTTCCTGTCATTAGTGCTACGATAAGGATAATTCCACCTATTACCATAGATTTCATATTATTTTCTCCTTTTTATTCTTTTTTGTCACTCTCTGATTGGCTCTAATGGTTTAGATTCAATACTATCCTTAAGCACAAGATCAGAATATTTTTCAAAATCACGCTCACCTGTTTTTTGTCTTTTGTATATAGAATACGCATAGCTATAAAACACAATGAACACAAATAATGTTATAAAAAACTTTGCATAACCTTGTATCGTAAGTAATGTTTCTTGATCTAAATTCATTAAATAACCTTTATTTTAAAGAGTTCATATAAGCAATAATTGCAACAATTTCAGGAATCTTACCAGCAGCTACTGCATCTTTAACATCTTGATCTTTCATATCAGCAGCTATTAGTTTAGCTTCAGCTAAAGCACTAGCTCTAGCATCTTCAATTGAACCAAGCTTAGGCATACCTTCTTTATCGTAAGGAACACCGAATAAATTTTTAACCGTAACAGCTTCTGCGTATGCAGTATCTACGTCAGCAATATTTGTAAACTGATGAGCATACGAAGGCATAACACTACCTGGAACAACTTCAGATGGTGCTTTCATATGATTTTCATGCCAATCTGTAGTTCTATAATTTCCAACTCTCATAAGATCTGGACCAGTTCTTTTTGATCCCCATAAAAATGGTCTATCATAAGCATACTCACCACTTAATGAATACATACCATATCTATCCGTTTCTGATTTGAATGGTCTAATTAATTGTGAGTGACAAGCATTACAACTATCTTTGATATATACATGTCTTCCAGTAAGTTCTAACACACTGTATGGTTTTGTCCCTACAATTGGTTGAGATTGTTTACTAAAGTCAGGTATAACTTCAATAATACCTGCAAATGCAACTGTTAAAAATAACGCAACTGCGAAGAAAAACGGTCTTTGTTCTAACCAATGAAACATAATTTTCTCCTCCCTTTCTTAAGCGCCCATAGGCGAAGCATTAGCTGGTTCTTTTGTAAGAACTCTACCAACAGTAGCAGTTTTATACATATTGTAAGCCCACATAAATAGACCAACAAGATATAATAATCCACCAACAGCTCTAATTGTGTAGTAAGGATGCAATACTTCAACTGTATCAATAAATGAATAAACTAATGAACCATATTCGTCATAAGCTCTCCACATCATACCTTGAGTAATACCCGCGATCCACATAGATGTAAAGTAAAGTACGATTGCAACTGTTTGAATCCAGAATTGAGTTTCAAGTAAAGATTTAGAGTAAATCTCTCTTTTATACATTCTTGGAGCCATATGTAACAATGAAGCCATAACCATAAATACAACCCAACCAAGTACACCATCATGAACGTGTCCTGGAATCCAGTCTGTAAAGTGAGCAATAGCATTAACTGATTTGATAGCTTGGATTGGACCTTCTATTGTTGATAACATATAGAATGTAGAAGCCATAACCATAAATTTAATCAGTGGATTAGTTTGTAATTGTCCCCATTCACCTTTCATAGTAAGAAGCATATTAATAGCTGATCCCCATGATGGTAAGATTAAAACAACTGACATAACAGAACCCATAGTTTGCATCCAATCTGGAACAGTACTATAAATTAAATGGTGTCCACCAGCCCATAAATAAACAAACATTAATCCCCAGAACGCAATCATAGAAAGTTTATATGAATAAACATTTTGTCCTGATTCTTTTGGAAGGAAATAATACACAATAGCAATAATTGGTGTAGTAAATACGAATGCAACAGCATTGTGTCCATACCACCATTGAACTAGAGCATCATTTGTACCAGCATACATAGAAACTGAATGCATGATTGAACCATGACCAGAAACAAAATATGTAGGAACTTCCATGTTGTTAAATAAGTAAAGCATAGCAACTGCTAAGAATGAAGACATGTAGTACCAAACAGAAACATATAATGTTCTTTCTCTTCTAATACCAATCATACCAAACATAGCAACACCCCAAAGAACCCACCATACAACAACCAGTAAATCTAATGGCCATTCTAATTCAGCGTATTCTTTTGAAGTTGTAATACCACTTATTAAAGTAACTACTGCAAGTAAAATTGTAATGAAATAAAGAGCAAAATGTAATTTTGCAACTCCCATCAAAAATGGAGATTCTTTCAGTGAAACTTTAAGAACCCTTTGCCCTACATAATACCAAGTAGCAAAGATTCCACTTAGTGTAAAACCAAAAGCAACACCGTTAGTGTGTAAAGGTCTTAATCTACTAAATGTACCGTACTCTCCAGCCAAATTGCTTAAAGCTGGAAATGCAAGTTGAAATGCAAGTATAACACCAACTGTCATACCTATAATTCCAAACAGAATTGTGGCAAAAGTAAAAGCTTTTGCAATCGAGTAATCGTACTCAATTTGTGCACTGTTTTGCATCAATATCCTCCTAAAATAAAATAAAGTCACAATAATATAAATACAACCATAACTTATCGAGTGGATTTTAACAAGTCTTGAGTTAATTAAAACTGAAGACTCTAATTTTCTTATTGGTCAATATGGGGTGAATTTGCAGTCGCTTCAACACATCGCTCGGGTGATAATTAGAAAAAAATGACGACCAAAATCAATTTTACGCTGGAT
>CAIJNA010000025.1 GCA_903821805.1 uncultured Campylobacterota bacterium
AAGCTCATTTTCAAGTTTTGTAGCATCTATTGCGTATCTTCTATCGTGTCCCGCTCTATCTTCTATGAAAGTTATTAGTTCTTTATATGAAGTTTCTTTTCGAGGAAAGTTTGCTTCGCAACCGCTATTCGCTACTTTTGGTACTTTCTGATCTAGTATAGTACAAATTCTATCTACTATCTGAAGATTCGTTCTTTCATTTCTTCCGCCTATATTATAAGTATCTCCTGTTTGACCTGTATGATAAACGATATCAATTCCCTTACAGTGATCAATTACGTAGAGCCAATCTCTGATATTTTTCCCATCACCATAGATTGGTATTGGTTGATTAGATAACGCTTTTCTAATAATTGTTGGAATTAGTTTCTCATCGTGTTGTTTTGGTCCATAGTTATTTGAACAGTTTGTGATAACAGTATTTAGTCCATAAGTCTCATGATATGCTCTTATAATCATATCACTTGAAGCTTTTGAAGCTGAGTATGGAGAGTTTGGAGCATAAGGAGTAGATTCAGTAAATAAGTCAGTTGGATCAAGACTTAGTGTTCCATACACTTCATCAGTTGAAATATGGTGGAATCTACAATTGTTATATTTTTCTTTATAAGTAAATGGTTTATCCATCCAGTATTTATAAGCTACATCTATTAGTGTAAAAGTTCCATTTACATTTGTTTGTACAAATACTCCTGGGTTTTTAATAGAGTTATCTACATGTGATTCTGCTGCAAAGTGGATAACACCTCTTATATCATACTCATTGAAGATGAACTCAATAAGTTCACGATTACAGATATCACCTTTAATGAATTTGTATCTTGGATTAGATTCGCATTCAGTTAGGTTTTCCAAGTTACCTGCATATGTAAGAAGATCTAGATTTACTAAGTTGTAATCTGGGTATTTTTCTAGGAAATATGGTACAAAGTTGCTCCCTATAAATCCTGCTGTTCCTGTAAGTAAAATTGATTTATTTGTGTTATTCATTATCTTCTCTCTCCTAATGTTCTTAAGGCTTTATCTAAACTATCTTTCCAATATGGAATAGTTAGATTAAACTCTTTTTTTATCTTTGATTTGTTTAGTAAACTATAATGTGGTCTCTTAGCTGGTGTTGGATACTGATATGTTTCTATTGGATTGATAGTGCAATTTATTTTTGCCATCTTCATAATCTCTTTTGCAAAATCATACCAAGAAAGAACACCTTCATTTGAGTAGTTATAGATCTCTACTTTTGTAGTATTTATTTGTGGAAGAATATCTAGTATTGCTTGAGCTAGATCTCTTGCGTATGTTGGTGTTCCAACTTGATCATAAATCACACCTAAAGATTCTTTTTCTTTTCCAAGACGAAGCATTGTTTTTACAAAGTTAGCACCAAATGAAGAGTAAACCCAAGAGGTTCTTATGATGATAGAATTTGCTGGATTAATTTTAATCATCTCATTTTCACCATCAAGTTTAGTTTTTCCATAAACAGATTGTGGATTTGTTTGGTTTGCTTCATTATATGGAATATGATTAGTTCCGTCAAATACATAATCAGTTGATATATGGATAAGTTTAATATTGTTAGCACTAGAGACTTTAGCTAGTTTTTTAACTGCTTTTCTATTTACCAAATCTGAAGTGATTTCATCTGATTCAGCCTTATCGACTGCTGTGTATGCTGCACAGTTGATAATAGTATTAATGCTATTAGTTTCTATAAAGCCTTTAATAGCTTCTTCATTTGTGATATCTAGAGTATCTCTATCTGCAAAGAAGAAATTATATGAATAAGATTGCGAAAGTTCTTTTATCTCACTTCCTAGCTGACCATTTGATCCAGTTACTAAGATATTGTATTTTGAACTAGGCATAATAGTTTATTCCATATTCAAATAGATCTGTAGCATCTTTTAGATTTGGTTGTTTGAGATCTTTTGCTGATAGGTTTAGTTTACTAGTATCTACTTGCCAATTAATTGCTAAATCTTTATCATCAAATGATATTCCTCTATCACATTCAAAGCTATAGTAATTATCAACTTTATAAGCAAATGTACAACTATCTGATAACACTATAAATCCATGAGCAAATCCTCTTGGGATAAGTAGTTGTTTTTTATTTTCTCCACTAAGTATAGCAGAGACATGTTGACCAAATGTTGGAGAGTTCTTTCTGATATCAACTGCTACATCAAGTACAGTTCCTTCTATTACACGAACTAGTTTAGTTTGTGCATGTGGAGGAAGTTGATAATGAAGTCCTCTCAGAACTCCATATGTAGATTTGGATTCATTGTCTTGGCAGAAGTTTATTTTATAGCCTAGGAACTCTTCAAGTTTATCTAGTCTAAATGTTTCAACAAAGTATCCTCTATCGTCTCCATGAACTTTTGGTTCTATTATAATGACATCTGATATATTTGTTCTAGTAAATTGCATAGTTATATTAGTCTTCTTGGCTGATTTGCTCTTGCGATTAAGTACTGACCATATTGGTTTTTACTAAGTGGCTTTGCAAGTTCAAGTAGTTTTTCTTTTGAAATATATCCCATCTCATAGGCTATCTCTTCAAGACAAGCAACTTTAAGTGATTGTCTATTCTCAATTGTTTGGATAAATTGACTAGCTTCTAGTAAACTCTCATGAGTCCCTGTATCAAGCCATGCATAGCCTCTTCCCATTAGTTCAACTTTTAATCTGTTTTCACTTAGGTAATCTTGGTTTAGAGTTGTAATTTCCAACTCTCCTCTATCACTTGGTATTACATTTTTGGCTTTGGCCACAACATCGTTTGGATAAAAATATAATCCTACTACTGCGTAGTTTGATTTTGGGTTTGTTGGTTTTTCTTCAAGACTGATAACGGTCCCTTCATTATTAAATTCTGCAACACCATATCTTTCTGGGTCTTTTACATAGTAACCAAATACTGTAGCGTTGTTTTCTTCTTTTGCATTTTTAACTGATTGTGCGAGAAGCTTCGTTAGGCCGTGACCGTAGAATATATTATCTCCAAGAACCAAACAAGCATCATCACCATTAAGAAATTCTTCACCAAGAAGAAATGCTTGAGCAAGTCCATCTGGAGATGGTTGAACTACATAAGAGAATTTCATTCCAAGATCACTTCCATCACCTAGAAGTTCTTCAAATCTTGGTAAATCAGTTGGAGTTGAGATAATAAGGACTTCAGTTATTCCAGCAAGCATAAGAACAGAAAGTGGATAATAAACCATAGGCTTATCATAAATAGGTACAAGTTGTTTACTTACACCTTTTGTGATAGGGTAAAGTCTAGTTCCGCTTCCTCCTGCTAGAATAATACCTTTCATAACTGCTCCTTAGTTTGTTTGTTGTGTTTTATTAATTTGTTTTCAAATTATTTCAAAATATCTTATTCTTAAATCGTATGATTAATTTAAAAAGTTTCATTTGAATGAATATTATACAAAAAAATAGATGTCACTTTCATGTCAAAATGAATAAATTGACAAAAAATTTAAAAATTTGTCGCCAATTCGCATAATAAGTGCGATT
>CAIJNA010000026.1 GCA_903821805.1 uncultured Campylobacterota bacterium
CTATGGGTTGTTGATTTTCCAATGTTTGAAGTTGAAAATGGAAGAACAAAAGCACTGCATCACCCATTTACAATGCCAAAAAATTTAGACAATCTTGAGGATCTTGAAGAAATTTCATCAATAGCTTATGATATTGTTTTAAATGGTACAGAGCTTGGTGGAGGAAGTATAAGAATTCATAAACAAGATATTCAAGCAAAAGTATTTGATATTATGGGAATTAGTGATGAGGAAGCTAGAGAGAAATTTGGCTTCTTACTTGATGCTCTAGAATTTGGTGCACCACCTCATGGTGGATTTGCACTTGGATTTGATAGACTTATTATGCTTCTTGCTAGAACCGATAGTATAAGAGATGTTATTGCGTTCCCTAAGACACAAAAAGCTCAATGTTTATTAACTAAAGCACCTAGTGAAGTTGATAATGAGCAATTAAAAGAATTAAGCATAAGAATCAGAAAATCAGAGTAGAACTTTTCTACTCTTTTAAAACTAAAAAATCAATACAAGAAAAATCATGTTTATACCAACAACCAAAAAAGAACTTATAGAGTTAGGCTGGGATAAGCTTGATATTATCTTAGTTAGTGGTGACACATATATAGATAGTCCATATAGTGGTATGGCAATTATCGGTAAATTACTTATTCAAAATGGCTACAAAGTTGGGATAATTGCTCAACCTTCTTATGATACTCCAGATGATATTACACGACTTGGCGAACCTACTCTATTTTGGGGAGTTAGCAGCGGATTAGTTGATAGTATGGTTGCAAATTATACTGCGCTTAAAAAATTCAGAAATAATGATGACTTTACTCCTGGTGAAAAAAATACAAAAAGACCTGATAGGGCAAACTTAATTTATACAAACTTAATAAGACAGTATTTCAAAAATACTGTTCCTATTGTTTTAGGTGGTATTGAAGCAAGCCTTAGACGAGTTGCTCATTATGATTTTTGGACAAATAAAGTTAGAGGCTCTCAACTTTTTGATGCAAAAGCTGATTATTTAATTTATGGCATGGGAGAAAAGAGTGTTCTTGAGCTAGCAAATGCGCTTCAAACAAAAGGCGATGCTAAAGATGTAAGAGGTGTTTGTTATATATCCAAAGAACCAGTTGAATCATATATCAAACTACCATCAATTAGTGAATGTCAAAAAGATAAACATGAATTCATCAAAATGTTTCATTTATTTTACAAAAACAACGATCCTCTTAGCTCAAATGGTCTTTATCAAGAGCACAATGGACGATACTTAATCCAAAATCCTCCTCAATTTTATATGAATGAGAAAGAAATTGATAATGTTTACGATTTGCCTTATGAAAGAGAAGTTCATCCATACTATTTAAAAGATGGAAAAGTTAGAGCAATGGAAACGATAAGATTTTCGGTTACGACTCATCATGGTTGTTATGGTGAATGTAATTTTTGTGCTATTTCTGTTCATCAGGGCAGAACAATAAGAAGCAGAAGTGAAACATCTATTTTAAATGAGGTTAAGGATTTTACTACAAATCCTAAATGGAAAGGGATCATTAGTGATGTTGGTGGAGCTACAGCAAACATGTATGGTTATGAATGTAACAAAAAACTTGATGAAGGAGTTTGTGAAACTAAAAGATGTACAGGATTTAAAATGTTTGAAAACAACAAAAATCCAAAGCATGATGAATATGCAATCTGCCCTACTCTAAAACCAAACCATAAAAAAAGCATAACTTTACTTCAGAATATTAGAAAAATACCAAGTGTTAAAAAAGTTTTCGTTAATAGTGGAATAAGATACGATCTTATCAACGAAGACAAATATTATGGTGAAGAATATTTAAAAGAAATAGTTGAGCATCATGTGAGTGGTCAAATGAAAATAGCGCCAGAACACAGTGAAACACAAGTTCTAAAAATGATGGGGAAACCAAGCAAGAATGTATTGCAAGACTTTAAATCAAAATTTGAAAATCTAAACAAACAAACTGGAAAAAAACAGTTTTTAACTTATTATATGATCGCCGCTCATCCAGGGTGTACCGAAAAAGATATGAAAGATTTAAAAGATTTTGCCAATAGTGACTTGAAATTAAATCCTGAACAAGTTCAAGTTTTTACACCAACTCCATCTACATATTCAACTCTTATGTATTATACGGAACTTGATCCATGGACTTTAAAGACTATTTATGTAGAAAAAGATCCATCAAAAAAACAAAAACAAAAAGACATAGTTACAAGCAAATAACAACTTTTGTAACTATGTCTTGAGAAAATAGATTAATAATAAGCCGCGATAATAGCGAAAGCCACAAAAAACATTAAATGTGCGATACCTTCAAAATAGTTAGTATGGCCATCATCTGTTGTTTTCCAAGCCAAAATAATAGTTAAAATTAACGCTCCAATCTCTAAGGGATTGAAGTTTAGTTCAAAACGAATTCCACTTGCATAAGCTAAAGCCATTAAAATTGGAACAGTTAAAAGAATAGAAACTGTTGAGGCTCCCATTGCAATATTTACAACTCTTTGGATCTCATCATTTTTTGCAGCTTTGATTGCTGTCATTATCTCCGGACTAACAGCAACAATAGCGATAATAAGCCCACAAATACCTGCCGATATTCCATATTCTTTAGCGAGTCTCACACCATCCATTGCAAATATTTCAGCTCCCATTGCAATAATTGCAATAAATACAAATATAGTTGCTATTAATCCTAAATTACTAAATTTTTCAAAAATATAATCGTCATCATCTTCTTGATCATCTTCAATTTCTTTTTTTGCCATTTTTCTTTTTATTCTAAATATTCTACTTCTGGCTGTTTGCTTAAAAAAGTGTGTATGTGTTTTTGTTTGGAAAATAATAATAATTACATAGAAAAATAACAATAATAAAGATATATAAACTGATGCTTCAAAGACTGCGTTTTTTTCATGCGAAACTTCATTTAATAAACTAGGAACCAATAATGCTATTCCTGTAACATAAAGTATCGTAGTATATGTACTAGATGTTTCTTTGTTATGTTCTTGTTCTGAGAACTTTAAACCTCCTAGAAAAACAGCAATACCAAGGAGCACATTCATGTCAACTATTACTGCTGAAATTATACCGCCTTTGACGGTTTCTATAACCTCTGGATTTGTAAAAGCTTGAAGTAAAATAATATACAAAAGCATAATCTCAACAACTACAGCACTAAGAGTTAATACTAAACTTCCATAAGGTTCTTGCAATCTAAGAGAAAGTATTTCAGCTACCTCCGAAACACTTAAGGATAAACATCCAATACCAACTGCTGCAAAAAATGTTGCGAAGCCGCCAAAACCTAATTTATTAAAATAAAGCGAAAGCAATATTGAGCCAACGCCAACAAATATATCCCAATAGTCTTCTGTAAAATCTCTTAAACTTTGCCTCGAGGGGGCATCACAGCTTTTTTCCATTATTTGTACTTATCCTTATTGTGTAATTTTATAATTGACAATATATCATATATTTGTTTATCAGAACCAAATTTACAATAACACAAAATGTAACCGCCTTGTAACTTTCATGTTTTATACTTCCGCTGATTAAAAATTTAGGAGAACGAAAATGAAAAAAACAGTTTTAGCATTAGCAGCAGTTATAGCACTTAACATTAGTGCACAAGCAGAAGATCCGATAAGAATAGTAGGATCAAGTACTGTATATCCATTCTCTTCAGCAATAGCTGAACAATTTGGAGCAACAACAAAAATGGCTACACCAATAGTTGAATCAACTGGTACAGGTGGTGGTATGAAGATATTCTGTAGTGGTAATGGTATGGATACACCAGATATTACAAATGCAAGTAGACGAATGAAAGCTTCTGAATTTGCAACTTGTGCGCAAAATGGAGTAACAAATATTACTGAAGCTATGATTGGTGCAGATGGAATTGCAATCGCTCAATCGAAAACAAATCCAGCATTATCATTATCAAGAATGCAAATCTTTTTAGCAGTAGCTGAGCAAGTTCCTTCTCTTGATGGTAAAAGTTTAGTTAAAAATCCATACAAAAAATGGTCAGATATAGATAAATCACTTCCAAATAGAGATATTAGAGTTTATGGTCCTCCAAAATCTTCTGGAACAAGAGATAGTTTTGAAGAGATGGTTATGATTCATAATACTGAAAAAAGTGACCTTTATTTAGGTGCTGGATTCAAAAAAGGTTATAACAAAGTTAGA
>CAIJNA010000027.1 GCA_903821805.1 uncultured Campylobacterota bacterium
AATAATTGGTCCCATATCAATTTCACCAGTTGGAATATATACCTCAAGATTGTCACTTACATCTGTAATTGAATTTTCAACCTTAGACGTAACAAATTCAATGTTTTCAACTTTAGCTAGTTTTTCAATAAATGGTTTTGCAACTTTTGTATCTATATTCTTATTGATTTTCAAATACGCTTTTGCTATTTTTGAATTCCCCATATCTATGATAACTTTTGCTCGTCTAATAGATGTAATTGCTTCTTCAATAATTGCAAACATATCTTCAATTTCTTGGTTTTTTACTATATCTTTTGGGAAAGTCATAATCATTAATGAATCGCCCTCTTCCAAAGATGTTCCACTTAATTTGTGATACAAATAATCAGAAATGAACGGCATAAATGGGCTAACCATTTTAAGTGTTTCTTTAAAAATTGCTCCAAGTTCAGGAATACTTTCTTTGTCCGCCTTACTGTATTCGATTCCCCAATCACAGAATTCATTCCATACAAATTTGTATAAAATTGATGCAGCTTCATTAAATTTGTATGTTTCAAGTGCCACTCTAAGTTCATTTACAGCATCACTTAATTTACTTTGCATATAAAGTCCAAGTGGTGTTTTGATTGAGATATCTTTTAAATCTTCAAAAGTTTCAACATTTAACTGTAGGAAATTTGATGCATTGTAAAGTTTATTTGTGAAGTTTCTGAATTGCTCAAGATTTTTAGCACCAAGTTTAATATCTCTACCTTGAATACAAAGATAAGCCAACGTAAATCTTATGATATCTGCACTATGCTCATTTACCATATCAAGAGGATCAATTACATTTCCTTTTGATTTTGACATTTTTGCACCATGCTCATCTCTTACTAGAGCATGCATATAAATATCTTCAAATGGTAGTTCTTTTTTGAAATGCTCACCCATCATCATCATTCTAGCTACCCAAAAGAACATAATGTCAAATCCAGTTATTAATAATGAATTTGGATAAAAATCTGCCTCATCACTTTCATTATAAAGTTCTTTTAGTTTTCCATTGTTTCCCCAACCAAGAGGTGACATTGCCCATAATGCTGAACTAAACCAAGTATCTAAAACATCTGGATCTTGAACAATATGTTTTGAACCACATTTTGGACATGATTCAGGCTCATCTGCTTTATCAGCCCATTGATGTCCACAATCTTCACAAGTAAATACAGGGATTCTATGTCCCCACCAAAGTTGTCTTGAAATACACCAAGGTCTAAGTTCATCCATCCAAGCCGTATATGAATTTATCCAATGTGCTGGATGAAATAATGTTCCATTATGCTCTCCGCTCTTAGATCTTTCAATTGTCGTTTCTTTTGTTTTTCTAATAGACTCTTGAGCCATCTCTGAACTCAAAAACCATTGTTGAGATATAAATGGTTCAACAATATTCTTACATCTATAGCAATGCCCTACTTGATGAATATGCTCTTCAATTTTAACTATATATCCAGCTTCTTCAAGTGCCTTAACAATTATTGGTCTAGCCTCAAGTCGTTCTAATCCAGCAAATTCTCCACAATATTCATTCAGAATACCTTTTTCGTCAAATACTTTAATAAAATCTAAATTGTGTCTTTTCCCAACTTCGTAGTCATTTTGATCATGAGCGGGAGTTACTTTTACAACACCTGTACCAAATTCCATGTCAACATGAGAATCAGCTATTACTTTAATTGTTCTATTCGTCAATGGTAGTAATACTTCTTTTCCCAAAATTGATGCATATCTTGAATCATCCGGATGAACCATAATAGCAGTATCGCCGAAATATGTTTCAGGTCTAGTTGTAGCAACTTGTAATTCACCACTTCCATCAGCAAATTTATAAATCATATGATAAAACTTACCACTAATTTCTTCATGCTCAACTTCGATATCAGAAAGTGCGCCATCATGAGTACACCAATTTACCATGTAGTTATTTTGTGTAATATGACCTTCGTTATACAATGATATAAAAGCTTCTTTTACGGCTTCTTTTAAGCCTTCATCCATTGTAAACCTCTCCCTTTTCCAAGCTGGAGTAACACCTAATTTTCTCATTTGATGAACAATATTTCCACCACTTGTTTCTTTTTGTTTCCAAGCACGTTCAAGAAACTTATCTCTACCAATCTCTTCTTTAGTGGTACCTTCAGATAATAATTGTTTTTCAACAACATTTTGAGTTGCTATTCCTGCGTGGTCTGTTCCTGGCTGCCAAAGAGTCTTAAAACCATCCATTCTTTTATATCTAGTAATAATATCTTGCAAAGTAAATGTTAATGCGTGTCCAATATGAAGACTTCCAGTAACATTTGGTGGTGGCATCATTATTGAAAATGTTTTTTGCTTTCCTTTTTCATCTTTTTGTTGGATAGATCTATTTCCATCTATTTCAAAATATCCTCTATCTTCCCAAATTTTGTAATAACTATCTTCAATCTCATTTGAATTATAACCGTTGCTCATTTATCATCCTGTCTATTATTTTTATTATTCTTTATTTTTGAAATCTATTGTACCAAATGGCTTATTAATTTTAGAATAAGGCACTAATTAGGCTACTTACAAGACCGATCAGTCCACCAAAAACACCGCCCCAAACTACAAGCCAACCAAGATGCTCACTCATCATATCTTCAATAATATTTTTTACCATTTTAGGATTTAATTCATCAAGTCTATCATTCACAACTTTGTCAATTTTCTTCTGTATATCTTCATCAATCCCGTTATTTTCAAGAGTTTTAAATAATGTTTTTTGAAATGCGTCTGTGTGCACTATTTCATTTATTGCTTTTTTCATTTTGACTTCAAATGGATCTTTTAAAGGCTCAAGTGCTTTTGTTCCGCCAAACATTCCAAGCATTCCACCAAAACTTGACTCCATAACAGCACTTTTTAGACTTTCAAATGCAATAGTAAAGTCTGTACTATTTATAAGTGATGTAAAATCAAAATGTTTTCTTGTATTTTCATCTCCAAATTCGCTTTGAAAAAACTTTTGTAAGTTTTCTTTTGTGAAGAATTGTTCCATGATGAGTTGGTGAATAGATATTTTAAACTCTTTAAATCGAGCCTCAACAACTCCGCTTCCATACAAAAATGGAACTTTATGAAAAAGCATATGAATAGCCAAATGATTTGTAATTGCACCACTAAATGCAAAAAGTCCAATTGTTGTAATTATTTCATTTTTTAACACAATACCCAAAAGTATAGTAATGGCTGAAAGTAGATTGGTTAGGTTTGTTGTATTCATGGTTGTCCTCGGAATATATGTTTTTTGTTAGATTCTGGATTTTAGCTAATTTAGACTAGAAAATCTCTTATCAATTCATGAAAGATGATATAACTAATATATTACAGATGTTTCAAAATAATAAAAGCTAAAAGAAATTAAAATTCAAACAATTTTTAAAAAAGGATAAAGGCTACAAAGATGCAAAAAGATTCAATTTTGTATATTTTAAAAGGACATGGAGTAAGCGAAGATGATTTAAAAATCTTCTCTACAAAATTAAAAGAGAAAAATTTTACAACAACGGATTGTGATAAATTACTGGTTAAGATGGGCTATGATACTGTTTTTACAGAAGATGAAGATATGAATGATGATGATTTTGATGGATTTGATCCGTATGAAAAGACAACACACAAACATCATTTTGACAGCTAATTAAGTAATTTATTGGTAAACTAACTAAATGAAAAAACTACAACAATTAATCCAAGGTCATCAAGAATTTCAAAAACTTCACCATAAACAGTTTGCATTTGAATTTGATGAGCTAGTCAAAAAAGGGCAATCACCAGAAATATTATTTATTGGGTGTAGCGATAGCAGAGTTGTTCCAGACCTTATTACAGGCAGTAAACCTGGGGATTTGTTTATCATAAGAAATGTAGGAAATTTTGTTCCACCATTTAGAGAAGACAATGATTTTCACGGAACAGCAGCTGGAATTGAATACGCTGTTTCAGTTTTAGGAATAAAGCATATTATAGTTTGTGGTCATTCACATTGTGGTGCTTGCGAATCTTTGTATCATGAAATTCCAGAAAAAAAAGAATTAGTTCATGTAAAAAAATGGCTTGAGCTTGGAAATATTTCAAAGTCATTTGTAGAAGAGAATTTTAAAACGGAAACTAAAACGGAAAAAATTAGATTAACAGAGCAAGTTTCTGTTGTTTTTCAATTAGAAAATCTACTGACATACCCAGCAGTTGCAAAAGGTATTGAAGATGGAACAATAACAATTCATGGTTGGTATTATGATTTGCAAACTGGTGTAATTAAACATTTTGATACAGATACGTTTGAATTTAAAGACTTAATAAGTCAAAAATAAAATAATAAAATTGGATTTAACAATGAAAGAAAAAATAGCACAAGCAAAACTTTTACTTGAGGCATTACCATATATTAAAAAATATGCAAATCAAATATTTGTTATTAAATATGGTGGTTCAGCTCAAATAAATCCAGAACTAAAAAGCTTATTTGTAAAAGATATCATACTTCTTCATCTAGTTGGGATCAAACCTGTAATAGTTCATGGTGGTGGAAAAAAAATTAATGAGATGCTAGATAAGCTCGAAATTCAAAGTGAATTTGTTGATGGAATGAGAGTTACGAGCGCTGAGGTTATGGAAGTTGTAGAGATGGTTCTTTGTGGAAACATAAACAAAGAACTAACTAATCTGATAAATATGCATGGTTCAAAAGCAATTGGAATAACTGGAAAAGATGGAAATTTTATGACAGCAATTCCAAAAGATGGTGGTAAATATGGCCTTGTGGGTGAAATAAATATGATTGATAATCGTGTTATTGAAAACTTATTAGAAGAAAAATTTATCCCTGTTATTGCTCCAATTGCATCAGGAAATGAAATTAATCATCCTGGATTCAATATAAATGCTGACTTAGCTGCTAGTAAAATAGCTGCTAGCTTGGGTGCGAGAAAAGTGATCTTCTTGACTGACATTGTTGGGGTAATGGATAAAAATAAAAACCTTTTATCAACATTAACAAGAGATGAAATTGAAAACTATAAAGCGGATGGAACAATAGTTGGTGGAATGATTCCAAAAGTAGACGCATGTCTTGAAGCTGTAAATGCTGGGGTTGAAAAAGCTCACATTATAGATGGAAGAGTAGAACATTCACTTTTGCTTGAAATATTTACAAGTGATGGTATAGGTACAGTTATAAGAAATTAGGCAAAAAGAAATAGCAAAACTAAATAAACATAAGAAAATCAAGGAGAGCGTAAATGAGTGGATATAAATTAATAAGTGGTACTGCAAATGTAGAATTTGCAAAAAAAGTTGCTGGATTTTTAGGTAAAGAATTGGCAGAAGTTCAAGTTAATAGATTTAGCGATGGTGAAATTAATGTAAACATTACTGAAACAGTAAGAGGTCAAGACGTATTTATTATTCAACCAACTTGCGCACCTGCAAATGATAACCTTATGGAGCTTTTGATTATTGTTGATGCATTAAAAAGAAGTAGTGCTGGAACAATAAATGCTGTAATTCCTTATTTTGGTTATGCAAGACAAGATAGAAAAGCTGCTCCTAGAGTTCCAATAACAGCGAAACTTGTAGCTGACATGCTTGAAACAGCTGGTGTTCATAGAGTCATAACGATAGATTTACATGCTTCTCAAATACAAGGTTTTTTTAATATTCCTGTTGATCATTTGGTTGGTGCTAGCTTGTTTGTTGAGCACATAAAAAACAAAAATCTTCCTAATCCAATCATTGCAAGTCCAGATGTTGGTGGTGTAGCCAGAGCTAGAACATATGCTGAAAAACTTGGATACGATCTAGTTATTGTTGATAAAAAACGAGAAAAAGCAAATGTTAGTGAAGTGATGAACATAATCGGCGACGTTGAAGGTAGAGATGTTATTATTCTTGATGATATGGTTGATACAGCTGGAACTTTAACTAAAGCAGCTGATGCATTAAAAGCAAAAGGTGCAACTAGTGTAATGGCATGTTGTACGCATGGCGTATTAAGTGGTCCTGCATTTGAGAGAATTGCAAATAGCAGCCTTGATGAATTAGTTGTTACAGATACTATTCCTCAGAAATCACATCCAAAAGTTACAGTTTTGAGTGCAAGTGAAATTACTGCTAAAGCGATTAGTAGAATTTATACACATGAGTCAATTCAAAGTATTTTCATATAACACTTATTTATTTACAAAATAAAAAACATAATGAATCAACAAAACAATCTTATAAAACAAGGAGCATCTCTCCTTGCTCTAAAAATCAACCATTAAATTTGGAAATACAAAATGATTGAAAACAAACAACAATACCTAGAAAAAATAGATTTACTAATTAGTTGGGCTAATGCTTACTATGTTAAAGACGAGCCAAAAGCAACTGATGAAGAATATGACAATCTTTATCGAGAGGTATTAGAATTTGAGACAATTAATAATATTGTAAATGAAAATTCACCTACTAGAAACGTGGGTGGTGTTGTTCTTGAAGAATTTGTTAAAGCAAGTCACAAAACAAAAATGTGGTCTCAAGAAGATATTTTCAATAATGATGAGCTTGAAGATTGGCTAAAA
>CAIJNA010000028.1 GCA_903821805.1 uncultured Campylobacterota bacterium
ATGGGTTGTAATTTAGATAAATTAACTTCTTTTAAAGATAACTGCGGATTTGGTTTGGTTGCACATTTAAAAAACAAAGCTACACATCAAAATCTTGAGGATGCAATAACTTCACTTGAAAGAATGATGCACAGAGGTGCTGTTGCAGCAGACGGAAAGAGTGGAGACGGAAGTGGATTGTTGCTTTCTATGCCAGATCGTTTTATGCGAAAAGTTGCTCTTGAGAATGGTGTTGATTTACCAAACCTTTACGCAGTTGCATTTGTATTTGCAAAAGATGATGCTCAATTTGATATCTTTAGACATTATTGTGAAAAAAATGACTTAAGAGTCGTTTTGAATAGAGAAGTTCCAATTGATACAAATGCTCTTGGAAAACAAGCCCTTTCAATTCTTCCTAAAATGCTACAAATCTTTGTTGTGCCAAGCAGTATAGTTTCATCAAAAAGATTTGATGCAATGATGTATTTGGCTAGAAAAGAAGCAGAACATCATCTGAAAGACGCGGAAGATTTTTATGTTCCTACATTTTCAAGTAAAGTAATTGCATATAAAGGGCTAGTTATGCCTACAACTATTAAGCAATTTTATCTTGACTTGAATGATGAAGACTTTGCTATATCGTTTGCATTATTTCACCAAAGATTTTCAACTAATACACTTCCAAAATGGAGACTAGCTCAACCTTTCAGAGGTATTGCACATAATGGTGAGATAAACTCAATAGAAGCTAATAGATTTAATGTTGAAGTTAAAACGGAAACAATAAAATCAGAAGTTTTTACTGATGAAGAATTAGCAAGAATATTCCCTATTTTACAAAATGTTGGAAGCGATAGTACAAGCTTAGACAATATGTTTGAATTCTTGATCGTAAATGGTATGGATTTCTTTAAAGCAGCAAGAGCTATGGTTCCTGCACCTTGGCAAAACTCACCTTATATGGATAGTGAACTTAGAGCATATTATGAATATAGTGCTATCAGATTTGAAGCTTGGGATGGGCCAGCGGCTGTAAGTTTAACAGATGGAAGATATATCGGTTGCTTGATTGACCGAAATGGTTTACGACCATCAAAATATTTTATTACTAAAGATGAAAGACTTTTCATTACTAGTGAATATGGAACTGTTTTAATTGAAGATGATCAAATAATTGATAGAGGCAGACTACAAAGTGGTGAGATGATAGCTATGGATTTAAAACATGGAAAAATCCTTAAAAATACAGATATTAATAATTATCTTAAATCTACTCAAAATTATGAAAAATGGCTTTCTAAAAATGTTAAATATCTTTTAGAATTTGTTGATCAAACTTTTGTAAATCTTGATGATTATAAATTTGAGAATGTTTCAAAAAGACAAAAATATGCAAATATTACTTATGAAACTATAGATCAAATGATCATTCCTATGGCTACAGACGGAAAAGAGCCAACTGGCTCAATGGGTGATGACACACCTTTGGCTTGTTTCTCTTCAAAGCAAAGAAACTTTACTGATTATTTCAGACAAAAATTTGCTCAAGTTACAAATCCTCCAATTGATCCTTATAGAGAAAAAATTGTAATGAGTTTAAATACTGGAATCGGTAATACTTACAATATTTTAGAAGAAAGTGAAGTTAATTCAAGAAGAATCAAACTTGTTAGTCCAATATTAATGCAAGAAAAATACGAAGCAATTTTGAGCTTCGGTGATTCTAATCATGCTAGATATGACGCATATTTTAAAAATCAAACATTTAGTACAACTTTTAAGAGTAATTTGGAAAAAGCTTTAGAAGATCTTTATGCCAAAGTTAAAGATGCAGTTGTAAATAATGGTGTTAAGGTTATAGTTCTTGATGATAGGGCCGTTTCAAGCGAATTTAAAATCATTCCTATAGCAATGGCTGTTGG
Source organism: uncultured Campylobacterota bacterium (assembly GCA_903821805.1). GTDB lineage: Bacteria > Campylobacterota > Campylobacteria > Campylobacterales > Arcobacteraceae > CAIJNA01. The sequence goes on from CAIJNA010000028.1 coordinate 1,905, forward strand.
ATATGTAAATAATCATCTAAAAATTGACTCTTTGAGAAGTAAAGTTTCTATAATTGCTGTTACAAGTGAAATATATGATCCACATAGCTCAGCTGTTTTATTTGCATTTGGAACTTCACTTATTTATCCATACATGTTGTTTGCTTC
>CAIJNA010000029.1 GCA_903821805.1 uncultured Campylobacterota bacterium
AAGTTTTACGCATCAAGCTGCAGAGAGTCGTTTTGGAGCAATGAGTTCATATCTTCCTATCGGAAGTATTGCTGGAGTATTTAGAGAAGTTGCTAGTGGTAAAGCAAAATTTGGAGTTATTCCAATTGAAAATAGTAGCAACGGAATAGTAAGTGATACTATAACTTGTTTTGGCGAGTATGATTTGAAAATAATTGCTGAGGTTATGATTGACGTTCACCATACTTTTGCGTCTACTTGCGATCGCGTAAAAGATATAAAAAGAATATATTCAAAAGATATTGCATTTGATCAATGCCACAAATTCTTAGAAGATTTTGGATTAGATGAGTGTGAACTTATACCGGTCGAAAGCACAGCAAAAGCAGCCAAGCTTGCTATGCAAGAGCCAAATAGTGCAGCAATTTGTTCTCATGTTGGGGCGAAAATGTACAACTTGCCAATTTTATTTGAAAATATAGAAGACAAAGGAAACAATAGAACAAGATTTTTGATAGTATCTAATTTTCTAAATGCAAAAAGTGGTGATGATAAAACATCAATCTTGGTTCAGCTTTCAAATGAAGCTGGAGCTTTGGTTAAGTTTTTAAATATTTTTGATCAAGAAGGTATTAATCTGACAAAAATAAAATCACACATAGTTGAGGGCGTATCTACATTTTTTATTGAATTTAACGCACATAAAGATGAAGATAAAGTACAAAAAATATTTCAAAAATTCCAAAATGAGATTAAATTTTTGGGAAGTTATGTAAGGGAAGCAGATGACATTTAATACAAGTTTAGACAACGTAAGTATTTACGAAGCAGGGAAGCCAATCGAGTTAGTTGTAAGAGAATATGGAATTCATCCATATGATATTGTAAAGTTAGCATCAAATGAAAATCCATATGGAACATGTCCTACGGTTGTTGATGTTATTGCACGAAAAGCTGTAAGCTCTTTTGTGTATCCAGATGATAGTATGTATGAGCTAAAAGAAGCTTTGGCTTCAAACTTTAGTGTAGATACTAAAAATATCGTCATAGGTGCAGGAAGTGATCAAGTTATAGAATTTTGTATTCATGCAAAATGTCACACAAATAGTAAGGTATTGATGGCTAAAACTACATTTGCAATGTATGAGATTTACGCAAAACAAGTTGGCGCAAATATCCTAAAAACACCAAGCGATGCTCACAATATAGATGAATTTAGAGAGCTTTACAAAAAAGAAGGCGCAGATATTATTTTCCTTTGTTTGCCTAATAATCCTCTTGGAGAATGTTTAGATGCAAAAGATGTTTATAGCTTTTTAGATGAAATTGATAGTAACACTTTGGTTATTCTTGATGGAGCTTATCAAGAATTTGCAAGCTATAAAGATGGCGCAAAAGCTATTATTCCACACGAGGCAATAAGTAAATATCCAAATGTAATATATCTTGGAACATTCTCAAAAGCATATGGATTAGGTGGTATGAGAGTTGGTTATGGTATCGCAAATGAAAATATTATTCAGGTATTGCATAAAGTTAGACCACCGTTTAATATCACAACCTTATCTCTAGCTGGAGCAATTGAAGCCCTAAAGCATAAAGATTTTGTATCTATGGGTATCACAAAAAACTTCACTGAAATGACAAGATATGAAGAGTTTGCAACTTTAAAAGGACTAAGATTTATCCCGTCTTATACAAACTTTATTACCATTTATATGGATGGTTTTGTTTCAAAAGATGTTGCGCTTGAACTTCTAAAAAAAGGGATTATTGTTAGGGATATGACAGGATATGGTTTTAACGCAATTCGTATAACTATCGGAAGAGCTGAACAAAACGATAAAGTATTCAAAACACTTGACGTTATTTTGGAAAATTTAAAAAGTAATAACTAGATGCATAAACAATATTATGGATACGAAGAATTTAAGTTTGATGTCGATGAGCTTTGTGTAAATTTTGAAAATGAAACTTTTGATGCTATCGTTGGAATAGCTCGTGGTGGACTTACTCTAACGCATTTTTTAGCAACTAAACTTGATTTGCGTGATGTTTTTACTATAAACTCTGTTTTATATGATGATACTAATAAACAAAACGATGCAATAGTTTTTAATATACCTGATTTAAATAAATACAAAAAGATTCTCCTGGTTGATGATATTATTGACACGGGAGAAACTATGTCAAATATCCTAAATATTTTTCAAGATAAATTTCCAAACTTAGAATGCAAAACAGCATCTTTATTTTATAAAAAAACTGCCATAATGAAACCAGATTTTATGGTAAAAGAAGCAACGGCTTGGATAGAATTTTTCTGGGAAGTTGACTGAGAAGTCTTAAAAATGATAGACATCAAAAATAAAAATACAAAAGAATTAACAATACTAGCAAAAGAGATTAGAGAGCGAATTATAGATGTAGTATCTAGAAATGGCGGTCACTTTAGCTCAACACTTGGTGCTGTTGAACTTACTATTGGAATGCATAAAGTATTTGATAGTACGTATGATCCTTTTATTTTTGATGTTTCTCACCAATGTTATCCTCACAAGTTAATAACTGGAAGATGGGAAGAGTTTGAAACAATTAGACAATTTGGTGGACTTAGCGGATTTACAAAACCAAAAGAAAGCGCAAGTGATTATTTCGTAGCCGGCCATTCTTCTACAAGTATTTCTTTAGCTGTTGGTGCGGCTAAAGCAAATCTTTTAAATGGCGGCACAAAAGTTCCAGTTGTTATGATTGGCGATGGAAGTATGACGGCTGGTATGGTTTATGAAGCATTAAATGAACTAGGAGATATCAAATTACCGGTTGTTATTATTTTGAATGATAATGAAATGAGTATCGCAAAACCAATTGGAGCAATAAGTAAATATCTAAGCAAGATGCTAGCAGGTAAATTTTATCAGAATTTCAAAGTTAAAGCTGATAAATTTATAACAAACAATCTCCCAAAAGGCTCAACTTATTTGGCTAAAAAGTTTGAAGAAAGTTTGAAACTTATTACGCCAGGAATTATTTTTGAAGAGATGGGAATCGACTATATTGGACCAATAGATGGACACAATCTTGAAGAAATAATTGAAATATTGGAAATAGCTAAAAATTTTGGGAAACCTGTTATTGTCCATGCAAGAACAACAAAAGGGAAAGGCTATAAAATAGCTGAAGGTCACCATGAACATTGGCATGGAGTTGGACCTTTTGTAAAAGAAACTGGAGAATTTATTAAGAAAGATGGTCCAAAATCTGCTACGGCAGTTTTTAGTGATGCTCTTTATAGCCTTGCATTAAAAGATGAAAAAGTTGTTGGAGTTACTGCTGCAATGCCAAGCGGAACTGGAATTGATAAGCTTATGAAAGATTTTCCATCGCGTTTCTGGGATGTTGCAATCGCAGAACAGCACGCTGTTACTTCAATGGCCGCGATGGCAAAAGATGGATTTAAACCAGTAGTTACTATCTATTCTACATTTTTACAGCGAGGTTTTGATCAAATTATTCACGACGTTTGCTTAATGAATTTGGGAGTTACTTTTGCTATTGATAGAGCTGGGATAGTTGGAGCTGATGGGGAAACTCATCAAGGTCAATTTGATGTAAGTTTTTTAAGATTTTTGCCAAACATGACAGTTATGGCACCACGAGATAGTAAAACATTAGAGCTAGGATTAGAATTTGCTACAAATTTAAGAACACCTTGTGCGATAAGATACCCACGAGGAGCATTTAAAGAGTTACCATTCGAGCCAACAGATTTTATAAAAGGTAAAGGTGAGGTTTTAAAACAAGGAAAATCAAAAATCGCTTTTATTGGATATGGAGCTGGCGTAAGTCGTGCTTTTGAGACATCAAACTTAATAGATATTGATGTGAGCATTATCGATCTTAGATTTGTAAAACCAATTGACAAAGATCTTTTATCTAAGCTAGCAGAGACGACAACAAAATGGTATATTTTTAGTGATAGCCAAAAGCAAGGTGGTGTAGGAAGTGCTATTTTAGAATTCTTAAGCGATGCAAAATTGGTTTCAAAAATCGAATTAGTTAGTTTCGAATATGATGATATCTACATTCAGCATGGCGATACACCACTTCTAGAAAATGATTTAGGGATAAATCCAGCTCAATTAGCTAAGAGAATTTTCTAAAAATTCTCCACTATGATACATCCAGATATCATTAACTTTATAAAATTTACTTTTTTCACTAAAGCTTATATCTTCTCCATTTGAGCTCAATTTTGCATAAAAAGTTACGAATGCAATATTATCTCCATCTATAAAATCTAATATTCTAAGTTGCTCAAAATTTGTATTTTCACAAAAACTTTTTATGTCTTTTTCCCAAGAGATAATATCTTCTTGAAAGTCGATATTATCTTTGTGTGTAGTTTTTATAATATATTTCAAAAGACCAAAACAATACGCAGAATACCTACTTTTCATAAGCAAAAGAGCATTACTTGGAACTTTTCCATGATGAAATACTTGACAACACTTTTTGTATTTTTGTTTGCTTCCGCAAGGACAAATTAGATTTGGTGATGGCTTCAAGACAACAAAAGCCCGCTTTTTAATTCTTCATATATTTTATTTGTTTGAAGTTTTTTTACAATCTCCAAAGCAAATTCCATAGCAGTTGCTGGCCCTTTTGAAGTGATGATATTTTCATCTTCAATAACATTAGCACCATTTCCAATATATCCTTTAGCTTCAATATTAGTTTCAACAGATGGATAGCACGTAAATTTATTTTTCAAAACACCAGCTTTATCAAGTGCATAAGGAGCAGCACAAATAGCACCAATAAGTTTATTATTTTTGTTCATTGTTTTTAGAATATTTTGAACAGTTTGATCTGATGCTAAAGCTTTTGTGCCATCCCATCCACCTGGTAAAATTATCATATCTAGTGTATCGATATTTATACTTTGAAGATTTGTATCGGCTTTAATAGTAACATTATGAGCCCCAATAACAAACAAATCATCACTTAAAGAAGCAGTTATAACATCAATATCGCCTCGTCTCAATATATCAACAATAGTAATTGCCTCAATCTCTTCAAATCCATGTGCAAGAGGTACTAAAATCTTATTCTTCATATCAAATTCCTTTTTGAGTTAATTTTCTTTTTGTATAAAAAAAGATAAAAAATGCAGCACTATAAACTATCAATAGCATCGATAACCAAACAACTACTACATCCAAATGATATACTTTAACTACAAAATACAAAATAATAGAAGGCAAAAGTATCTGTCTATAAAAACTAATAATAGGAACAGCTAGTGGTTTTTTAATCCCTTGAAGTGTTGAATTTGAGATAAAAATTGTAATAAATGCAAAAAATATTAAACTCTCAATCACGATATAAATATAAGCTATATCCATAACCAAAACATCGGTACTAAATATCATTATGATATATTTTCCAAAAATAGCTAATAATGCAACACCAATCGCACTCATAATATATCCATACGTAAGTGCTTTTTTTACAACCTCATCAATTCGTTCAAAGTTTTTTGCACCAAAATTATTTGCTACTATGGTAGAAACAGCTATATTTAATCCAAGCATTGGAAGCAAAATAATTTGTTCTACCCTATATCCAATACCAAATCCAGCAACAGTTTGGTAGCCATAATCCGAAATAAAATAAGTGATAATCATTGTTCCAAGTGACATCAAAAACATATTTAAACTAGCTGGCATGGCTTGACCAAATAATTGTCTATAAGCCCTTAGATTTGGCAGTTTTGTAAAAAATTTATTTATATTAAAAAGATCTGTTTGATAAAGTTTTAAACAAATATAGCTAGTTGTTAGAAATTGGATAAATACAGTCGCAATTGCTACACCACTAAATCCAAATGATGGAATAATTCCATATCCATAAATAAATAGTGGATCAAGGATGAGATTTAGAAAAAATCCAAAAATCAGTGTATTTCGATAACTTTTAGTATTGCCTCGTGCTACAAGAACAGCATTTGCTCCTAGCCCTATAAGCATAGGAATTGTCCCGATTAATATCACATAAGTGTATTCAAGCGCCAAGTCTAAAGCTTCACCAGTTGCTCCCATTAAAATAAAAATATCTTTTGAAAACAAAAATCCAAATATGCACAATATTATTGAAACAAAAGAGAAAAAACTTATTCCATTTGAAACGTATATTTTTGCTAGTGAGATTCTTTTTTTGCCAAGAGAATTTCCAACATAAACAGTTATAGCAGATGACAATCCGAAGCTGATTGATAGCAACATAAAGTAGACAACAAAACTGTAAGAAAGTGCTGAGATAGCTATTGTAGAAATTAGGCCAACGTAAAATGTATCGACAACATTATACATAGTATTGAAAAACATACCGACACTAGACGGAATCGCTATCTGAATTATGAGTTTTTTTATATCTTGAGTTATTAGATGATTTGATTTTTGCATGGGGAAGTATATTATGATCTTACAAAAAACATCTATGAAATTAAAGTCCACAAAGCTATAATTCTAAAAAATTATATTTATAAAGTTGGATACACAATGAAAAAAGCAATTGTTCTCTTGAATATGGGAGGACCAAATAACCTGGATGAAGTTAAAGTATTTTTGACGAATATGTTTAATGATAAATACATAATTGGCGCTCCAAAGCCAATTAGAAAAATGATAGCATGGCTAATTACAACACTTAGGGAAAAAGAAGCTAAGCACAATTATTCACTGCTTGGTGGAATGTCACCTATTGTTGGACATACAAAAAGATTGGTTCGTCGATTAAATAATGAGCTTGATGCGGATGTTTTTTATGTTATGAGATATACTCCTCCATTTGCTGACGATATTATGGAGAAGCTTAGTGCTTATGATGAGATTTTTGCATTTCCAATGTATCCACACTATTCTCAAACAACTACAAAATCATCGATGGAAGACTTTGTCGATTCTGCAAAAAAATATGGATTAGAAAATAAAATCAAAACTATTGATAGTTATTTTGATAATGATCTTTACAATAAAGCAATCGTTGAAAAAATAAAAGATGCAATGAGTGATGTTGATACTAAAGATTATGATTTGATTTTTTCTGCACATGGACTTACTCAAAAGATTATCGACAAAGGCGATCCATACCAAAAACACATTATTGCAAATATGGAAGCAACCAAAAAAGAATTAGAGGCTCAAGGGATAAAGTTTAACTCAACTCATTTAGCCTATCAGTCAAGACTTGGGCCAATGGAATGGCTTAGACCTTATATGAGTGACAAACTTACTGAATTTAAAGACAGAAAAGTACTTATTTATCCATTGTCGTTTACAGTTGATAACTCCGAAACTGAGTGCGAACTTGATATTGAATATAGAGAATTGGCCGATGAGGTTGGTGTTGCTGATTATAGAGTTGCAAAAGCTCCAAACCATCATCCGTATTTTATGGAGATGATCACGAATATGTGGCAAGAGTCACTCAAGAACTAATATGCAAATACGAGTATATTACGAAGATACAGATGCAGGGGGAATAGTTTACCATTCAAACTACATCAATTTTTGCGAAAGAGCAAGAAGTGAACATTTTTTTTCACGAGGAGTGAGCCCTCATCTTGAAAACGGCTCATTTGTTGTGAGACGTATAGAGTGTGATTATCTAGCACCATCAAAATTAGGTGATTTGCTAGAAGTTAAAACAAAAATCATAGAGATGAAAAATACTTCATTAGTTCTAGAACAATCTATCTACAAAGAGAATACTCTTTTGTTTGTAGCCAAGATCGTATTGGTATTTGTTGAAGATTTGAGACCTGCAAAAATACCACAACATATGAAAGAACTATTTAGTGCTTTTGATAAATAAAGAATGACCATTCTGTTTTCCTAAAATATCAAAAATATATAGTTGAACTTTTTAGTAAAAATTAGAATTTATTGTAAATCAAAATAAAATTTTCTTTTTTGTATAATCTTAGATATTTACGAAAAGGTCACAAATGAAACAATTTCTAAGAGATGCTAAAAAAGCAAAATCAATCATCTCGAATCTAAGCGGTGAACTAAAAAATAATATCCTGCTTCAAATGAGTGAAGCATTACTTGGTAACGCACTTTTTATCATCAGAGAAAATATGAGAGATATTGACTATGGAAGAGCCAATAATCTTTCATCTTCAATTATGGATAGACTTTTGTTGACTCCTTCAAGAATCGAAGATATGGCAACAGCTATTAGAGAAATAGCTGCTCTTAAAGATCCAGTTGGCAGAACTTTAGAGGGTTGGGTAACAGAAAATGCCCTTAATATCCAAAAGGTATCTGTTCCAATCGGAGTAATTGGTATCATTTATGAAAGCCGTCCAAATGTGACAAGTGACACGGCAGCTCTGTGTTTTAAAAGTGGAAATGTTTGTATCTTAAAGGGCGGAAAAGAAGCTGAATATAGCAATCAAGCTATCGCAAAAGTTTTACAAGAAGTTTTAATGCAAAACAATCTTCCAATTGGTGCCATCTCGTTACTTCCAGATAGTTCACGAGAAGGTGTTGCAAATCTTATTAAAGAAGATGCATTTGTGGATTTGATCATTCCAAGAGGTGGTGAAGCTTTAATAAGATTTGTAAATCAAAACTCATCAGTACCAGTGATAAAACATGATAAAGGACTTTGTCACACTTATATTGACAAATATGCAGATATGGAAAAAGCTGTAAAAATTTGTATAAATGCAAAATGCCAAAGACCTGGTGTTTGTAATGCAATGGAGACTTTGTTGGTTCATCAAGACTTGGCTAAATATATTTTGCCTAAGCTTTATACAGAATTTACAGCAAATGGTACAGAGCTTTTTGGTTGTAGTGAAACTATGAAACTTATCGCCACAAAAGAAGCAACAGAAGCTGATTATGAAACTGAATATTTGGCAAATATTTTATCAATAAAAATAGTAAAAAACACAGATGAAGCTATTGAGCATATCGAAAAATATGGCTCAGGTCATAGTGAAGCGATCATTAGTGAAAGTTATACAGAAATAAATAAATTTTTAAATACAGTTGATAGTGCTTGTGTGTACGCAAATGCAAGTACAAGATTTACAGATGGCGGAGCATTTGGTTTTGGTGCTGAGGTTGGAATAAGTACAAATAAACTTCACGCAAGAGGACCAATGGGGATAAATGAACTTACAACTTATAAGTTCAAGATTTTAGGAAATGGACAGACAAGATGAGCGCACAAGAGATAGCAACGGTATGTACATACTGCGGAACTGGATGTGATATTACAGGTGTTGTTGAAAACAACAAAATTCAAAAGATTTACGCTCAAGCCGATGGTTATGTAAGCCGTGGAAAACTTTGTATTAAAGGTAAAAGTGGATATGACTTCGTTTCAAGTCCACATAGAGTTAGAGATGTAAGGATTAAAAAAGCATTTATTGAAAAGAATTTCAATGAAATGCCACAAGAACTTCAAGCTAGAAGCAAAAGATTGAAAAGTCATGATGATGATTGGTATGTTGGAAATTATGAATTTTCTACGAGTTTAGTTGCATGGAAACTTGCTCAAATTAAAAACAAATACGGAAGACATAGTTTTAGTGCAATGGGTGGAGCTAGAACATCATGTGAAAGTGCTTATAGCTTGCAAAAGTTTGCTAGAACTACGATGGAAAGCCCTAATATTGACAATTGTGCTAGGGTTTGTCATAGTCCAAGCTTGACAGGAATGAGACAAACAATAGGTGAAGGAGCAGCAACAAATCCGTATGATGATATCTTTAAAAGTGAATTTTTACTTGTAATTGGTTCAAATACAACTGAAGCTCATCCGATAGTCGCAAATCGTATGATTGAAGCTGTTAGAAACAAAACTTGTGAAATCGCAGTTATGGATGTAAGACAAATTCAACTTCATAAATATGCTACTTATGAGGCGATAATTCCATTTGAAGCCAACTTGCTTATTTTAAATATGCTTGCATATGTAATTCTAAAAGAAGAGCTTTATGACACAGAATTTATTGAACGTCGAACTGTTGGGTTTGAAGACTATAAGCAACAAATTTTAAATGATGAATATGCAAATCCAGAATTTTTTAAAAAACTAAAAGGCTATGAAGAATTGGCAGAAACAATTCCTCAGATCGCAAGAACATATGCTACAAAAAAATCTATGATATTTTGGGGTCTCGGGATAACTGAGCATCTTGATGGAAGTTTTGCTGTTATGGCTATCACACACTTAGCTTTGATGACTGGAAATATTGGAAAAGCTGGAGCCGGACTTATGCCTCTTCGTGGACAAAATAATGTTCAGGGTGCATGTGATGTTGGATGTTTACCTTACTATGCCCCTGATTATCAAGTACCTGAAGAAGTTGGACTTATGACTCCAGATGCTGTTGATGCTATGAT
>CAIJNA010000030.1 GCA_903821805.1 uncultured Campylobacterota bacterium
ATGACAACGAATATGGATATGCATCAAAAGTTGTGGACATAGTTAATAGGTTCATTATGATAAAATCGAATCAATTCTCAAGTAAAAATGAACAAAAGGATAGCTAAATGAAAAAGATCATCGCAAGTAATTTTAAAACAAATCATACAAGAAAAAGTACAAAAGAATTTATTGATGAGGTAAATAATTATTTATTAGAATCAGATATTGACAATGATGTTTTGATTTTTCCAGCATCAAGTTCATTTGACACTTTTGAAACAAAAGAGAATCTTACAATAGGAGCACAAAATGCATATCATGCAAAAAATGGCTCTTACACTGGTGAACTCGGAACTATTCATTTGGATGAATTTGGAATCAAAACAATATTAATTGGGCATAGTGAGAGAAGACATATTTTGGGTGAAAGTCAAAAAGATGTTGCTCTTAAATACAATTATTACAAGGCTTTGGGGTACAAAATAGTTTATTGTTTTGGAGAACCTTTAGAAGTGAAGCAAGCTGGATTAACTGAAACATTGGGATATATTTGGGAGCAGTTTGATGGAATAGATTTGAATTATGATAATCTTATTTTGGCTTATGAGCCTGTTTGGGCCATAGGAACTGGAGTATCTGCTACAACTGAAGATATAGCAACTATTCATAAAAAGATAAAAAAGAAAATCGACAAACCTCTTCTTTATGGGGGAAGTGTAAAAGTTTGTACACTTCAGGATATTTTAGAAGTTCCAAATGTGGATGGTGTTTTGGTTGGAACAGCTAGCTGGATAGTTGACGATTTTAAAAAAATGATTTATATAGCAAACAAAATGGATGCAAATTCAAAACAAATTAAATGCAATATTGAAGGAGAAAAATAAATGGTAATGAATGGAAAAAAAGGTGTAATTTTAGGCGTAGCAAATGATAAATCGATCGCTTATGGAATAGCAAAAGCATGTGCGGATCAAGGTGCTAAAATAGCTTTTACATATCTAAATGATAGTTTGAAAAAAAGAGTAGTTCCAATAGCTGAAGAGTTTGGAAGTAGTGATTTGGTTTATCCTTGCGATGTTAGTAATCCGCAAGAAATTAAAGACTTATGTGAATCTCTAAAAAGAGATTTAGGCGAAATTGATTTTATTGTTCATTCTATTGCATTTGCTCCAAAAGAAGGACTAAGCGGAAGATTTATGGATATCTCTAAAAATGCTTTCGAAGTTGCTATGAATGTTTCAGTATTTAGTTTAATCGAAGTGGTTAAAGAATTGCAACCAATCATGAGCAAAGATTGCTCAGTGCTTACACTATCATATTATGGTGGAGCAAAATATATTCCAAATTATAATCTTATGGGTGTTGCAAAAGCAGCTTTAGAGATGACTGTAAAGTATTTAGCAGAAGATTTGGGAAAAGATGGGGTTAGAGTAAATGCTATTTCTGCAGGTCCTATTAAAACTTTGGCAGCAGCTGGAATTAGTGATTTTAGATTTATGCTTAAATGGAATGAAGCACATAGCCCGCTAAAAAGAAATGTAACAATTCATGATGTTGGAAACAGTGGAATGTATTTATTGTCTGATTTAAGTAGCGCTGTAACTGGTGAAATACATTATGTAGATAGCGGTTACAACATCATGGGAATGCCAGCTGTTGCATTTGATGAAGATGGAAAACCAGCTATCGCTTGGAATGGTACAGACAAATAATTTTTGCTTTTTACTAACTATTTGCTGGATAGATAAACTCTATCCGCTTTGTGTTATTGTAAAACAAATTAGATTTTAACATTTTTGGATTTTCAATCAAAAGGGAAGATTTAAAGTGAGTATTTTAAGAGTATTCATTTTAAATTTTAAAAAATATAGGAACAAATATCAATGAAAAATAATATAAATTTTAAAGAATTAGCAACAAAATATGGAACTCCATATTATGTTTACGATTTTGATCATATTGCAAGCCAATACAATGAGCTAAAAAACGCCTTTAGAGCAAGAAAATCACTTATCTCATATGCAGTCAAATCAAATTCAAACCTAAGTGTAATTAAACATCTTGGAAATCTTGGAAGTGGTGCAGATTGTGTTAGCATAGGAGAAGTTAGAAGAGCTCTGATGGCAGGTATCCCAAAATACAAAATCATTTTTAGTGGTGTTGGAAAAACGGACGATGAGCTAAAAGAAGCTATAAATTTAGATATTTTAATGATAAATCTTGAAAGTGAAGCAGAGTTTGGAAGAGTTGAAGCTATTGCAAAAGAATTAAATAAAATAGCAAGAATAAGCATTAGAGTAAATCCAAATGTAGATCCTATGACTCACCCGTATATTTCAACAGGACTTCATGAAAACAAATTCGGTGTAGATATTGATACAGCAAAACGAATGTATATAAAAGCAAAAAGAAGTGAATTTATAGAGCCAGCAGGTATTCATTGCCATATTGGCAGCCAATTGACAGAGCTTGAGCCTATTAAAGAAGCTGTAAATATTGTTGCAAATTTGGTTAGAAATATTAAGGCAGCACTTGATATTGAGCTTAAATTTTTTGATGTTGGTGGCGGTCTAGGAATCGTTTATAAAGATGAAATACTAATTAATACTTATGAATATGCGCAAACAGTTTTAGAAGCAATTTACGGTCTTGATATTACTGTTGTATGCGAACCTGGAAGATTTTTAGTTGGAAATAGCGGAACTTTTGTAACTAAAGTATTATATGAAAAGATCAATGGAAAGAAACGATTTGTAATCGTTGATGGCGCCATGAACGATCTTATTAGACCGAGTCTTTATAATGCTTATCATAAAATTGAAGTGTTAGAAAAATCTGAGAATATTAGTGATTGTAATGTTGTTGGACCAGTTTGTGAAAGTGGAGATTTTTTTGCCAAAAATATTGAACTCCCAGAAACTGAGCATAATGATTTGATTGCTATTTACAGTGCAGGAGCTTACGGATTTACCATGGCAAGCAATTATAATACAAGAGGCAGAGTTGTTGAAATAGCTTTGGAAAACAATATTGATAGAGTAATAAGAAAAAGAGAAACTTTTGAAGATTTGATAGCTTTAGAAAAAGATTATTTGTAAAATAAAATAGCAAACAAGGTTTATAGATGAAAAATGAAGATGGACTACAAGAACTAAGAGATAGACTAGATAGTATTGATGATGAAATTTTAAAACTCCTTAATGAAAGAATGGAAACAGTTCATCAAGTTGGACTTGTAAAAGCTAAAAGTGGTGGAGCTATTTATCGCCCTGATCGTGAAAAATCTATTATCAATAGACTTCATGAAAGTTCACAAAATGCAAAAGGACTTCTTAATAAATCAGCTATAGAAGCATTATTTTTAGAGATATTTGCAATTAGTAGAAATCTTGAATTGCCTGAAAACATAGCATATCTTGGGCCAGAGGGAAGTTTTACGCATCAAGCTGCAGAGAGTCGTTTTGGAGCAATGAGTTCATATCTTCCTATCGGAAGTATTGCTGGAGTATTTAGAGAAGTTGCTAGTGGTAAAGCAAAATTTGGAGTTATTCCAATTGAAAATAGTAGCAA
>CAIJNA010000031.1 GCA_903821805.1 uncultured Campylobacterota bacterium
AAAGTAGATGACGGAATCAATAAAGCCAGCGAATCATATAGAAACGCATTTTCAAAACTATCAACTGGTAGCGGGACTCTTATATCTCAAGCTCCTGAGCTAAAACGTGTATCAAATATTAAACCAAAAACAGAGCTAAATAAAGAATTAGAAGATTCATCACTAGAACTATAGGAGTAAATTACCCCTATATCTATTGTGAAATATTAGATTCTTGTTGTTGAGAATTGTTTGTATCACTATTATTTAAGTTAGTTAAATCATTACTCGAGTCAGATTCAACTGTTTCACTTTTTTCAACTTTCATAACTTCTACAAAATCAGGTATCAATATTCCTCTTTTTTGCATGATCTTGAATAATCTATTTGATTTTTTGATAACGAATTTTTGATTTCCAATAGGGTTATAAAGTATTGGATTTGGCAATACTGAAGCTAATTTAGCAGCTTCCATAGCAGTTAAGTTTTTCGCACTTTTGTGAAAATAGTGTCTTGATGCTGCTTCTATACCAAAGATACCATCGCCCCACTCTGCAACATTTAAATATATTTCTATAATTCTTTTTTTGGACAAGTTTTTCTCAATCCGTGATGTTATTATTGCTTCTTTTATTTTTCTAATTGGATTCTTACTTGGACTCAAATAGAGATTTTTTGATAATTGTTGAGACACAGTGCTGCCACCAAATCCAAATTTTCCATCTTTTAGATTCCGTTCAAATGCGCTTTCAAGAGCTTCCGCATCAAAGCCATCATGTTTCCAGAATTTATCATCCTCACTAATAAGAACTGCCTTGATTAAATAAGGTGATATCTTTTTCAAACTCACCCATTTTTGAGTAATTTGTTTACTTTTTCCATTATCTTCCCATTCTTTCATTCTGTATTCCATAAATGCTGTTGGTATTGGATTCTTTGTCTTTAACTCAGAGATATTCGGTGTAAAAATATATCTTCCTACATCAATAGCCAAAAACAAACTAACAGCTACTAATGCGTATTTTATTGATTTTTTCATTACTGACCCTTATTTTCGATATATTGATATTATCAAATTATGGATAAAGTTAACATCAATAACTTTATAGTACAATCAAATATATAAAATAAAAAATATAGGACGCAACATGGAATCATTCGGGAACATAAACATAATATTTTACATACTAGCTTATCTAATAGGATCAATTCCGTTTGGATTACTTTTGGCAAAAAGATTTGCTGGCGTTAATATTCAAGAGTCTGGAAGCAAAAGTATTGGCGCGACAAATGTACTTAGGGTGGTAAAAGAAACGAACCCTGCACTTGCAAAAAAGTTAGGAATAGCTACAGTATTACTTGATGCAATAAAAGGAACGGTTGTATTAGTGGCCGCACAATACTATGGACTTAGCATTGAAACATTATGGGGAATTGCTGTACTTTCTGTACTTGGTCATTGCTATAGTATATATCTTGGATTTGAAGGTGGAAAAGGTGTTGCTACTGGACTTGGTGTATTTATAGTTCTTATTCCAATTCCAACAATAATTGGTGCAGTTATTTGGGGATTTTGTGCGAAAGTACTAAAAATATCATCATTGTCTTCACTTTTGGGACTTATTGGTGTAGTAATTGCTACAATATTATTAAATGATGGTGTAGGAGTTGGTTCAAATGCACCTGTTTATTTTATTGCGTTCATAATTATTTACAAGCATATTCCAAATATTATAAGATTAATTAAAAAAGAGGAAAGCAAGGTTGCTTAATAATTTTTTATTTGGCTTTAAATGCTAAAAATTAACATAGAAAATTTAACATTTTCATGCATTATCGGTATTCTTGATTTTGAAAGAACAAACGAGCAAAGAGTTGTCATAAATTTGTCCTTTGAATACTTTTATAATGATAAAAGCAAAGATTTTATAGATTACTCAGAAGTTGCAAATTTTTTAGAGACAAGTATGAAAGAAAGAAAATTCGAACTTATTGAGGATGCTATTTTATTTTTACGCAAAAGTCTCAAGCAAAGCTATAAAATTGAAAAACTTTGGATTAAAATATCAAAGCCAGATATCATGAATAATTGTATCGTTAGTGTTGAAGAATAAATGAAACATATAGGAATATTTTTATTTATTGCATTCTCTATGATAAATCTTAATGCTAATGATAGTGTTGAAAGTGAACTTAGCCACTTTATAGGCGGAGCAGTTATGGCAGGTGGTATAACTACAATTATAGATGGTAAATATCCTGAATACAGAGAAGATAGAGAAAAAATTGGTTTTTGGACGAGCAGCATAGCTATTGTTATAGAACAAGCAATTGAGTACAAATTACATGGTGGTGCAAAAGGTCAAGCAATGGACGCAATTTCACATATAGCTGGTTCTGCAATCGGTGCTTACACAACAAATAAATACTTACTCTTACCTATTGTTAAAAAATCAGCAGACAACACAAACATTATTGGATTAAATATTAAATATAGGTTCTAATGCCCTAAATGATTAATCAAAGAACTAGATATTAAATAGGGTTCTTGCATTTCTTGTTGTCAATTCTTCTAGTTTATCAAGTGAAATATTCAGAATATCAGACATTTTAGATGCAACATATTTTGTATATATAGGCTCATTTCTTTTTCCCCTGAATGGTTCTGGTGTTAAATATGGAGCATCAGTTTCTATAACTAACTTTTCAAGTGGTATTTTTGACAAAATATTGACTAATTTTTTTGCATTTTTAAATGTAACTACACCACCTATTCCAAAATAGAAACCACATTTTGATAAAGATAAAAGTTGTTCATCTGCATTAAAACAATGCAAAACTCCGCCTACTTCGCAAGCATTATTCTCAAGTAATATCTCTTTACTGTCATTAGATGCATCTCTTATATGTATAATCAATGGCTTTTTGTATTTTTTAGCAATATTTATTTGAGCGACAAAAACCTCTTTTTGCAATTTTATATTTTCATCTTTTTCTATCTCATCTTCTGGAAGCCTATAGTAATCAAGTCCACATTCTCCAACAGCAACACATTTTGGATGTTTTATATATTTTAAAAGGGTTGCTTCACAATATTCATGAGCATGATAAGGATGAACACCAACACTAAAAAAAATTTGAGGATACTTTTCACAAATTTCTACAGCTTTAGGTAAGTCATTTATATCAGCTGCTGGAATTACTATGGCTTGAATTCCATTGCTAAATGAAGACTCAATAATAGCATCCAAATCTTCATTGAAATGTTCAACATCAAGATGGCAATGTGTATCAATAATCATTTTTTATCCATATTTGTATTAAAAAATCAAAACTATTCTATAGAAGCGAGCTTTGAATTAAAATATTTCTTTACATTATTATAATCAGCTGTTTCTTTAAAGTCATCAAAATATGCTCCACTAGCATTTGGATGTCCGCCACCATTTGCAAGCTTCTGAGCCAATAAAGAAACATCAACTTTTCCATTTGCTCTAAAACTAGAGTGTCCCTTTTTGTTTATGTTTACAAAAAAATCAAAATCTGTATTTTCTTTTAAAAATGTATTTGCAGGAATTGATATACTAAATAAATTGTAAGTTAGAAGGCCTTTATGTCCTTTGTAATAAACACACAAATCATCTTTTTTATTTTTCATCAAATAGACTAGATATTGGGCAGACAAGTTATCAATAGTATTGTTTTTGCCATCCAATTTCAAATATGCTTTTTTTAAATTATGCATTTCATCATCAAGTAAAATATGTCCATCATTTAGAGTAATAAACTTGGTAGACTCTGTTAGTAAAAAATGCCTAAAATTTCTATTTTCATCTGGAAACATTGTAGAGTTTATTTCACTAGCATTTGAAATTAGCCTCATAGCAACTTTACCAAATTCAAAATATTCGTCATTTTCGCACCAAATATCTACATCATCAATTGCTTCAATTAAAAGCTTAAAATCATCACTACATAAAGAATCGAATTCGGGATAGTTTTCCATAAAATAGTCAAAAACAATTTTAGTAGCACTTCTTTTATTATCAAGAAAATACCAATCATATTTTAATGCACTAGGCTCTCCTGTTGCATGATGGTCCAAAAGTTGAAGTTTTACATTTTGACCATTGTCATTAAAAGATTGTATAGATTTATTTAGATTTTTTGATTCATCTATTGTAAGATTCAAGTCACTTATCAGAAATAAAATCTCTTCTGCTTTGTTTAAAAATACTATCTCTTTTATTTTTGCAAGAATTGTGTTTATTGTACTTTTTACTTCAGAGCCATAATTGGCATTGTAAAAATTTCCATTTGGATATATTTTTTTTGATATTAGCTGGCATCCATATCCATCCAAATCAGTGTGAGACATATGAAAAAATGTCATTGTAGTATATCCTTAAGTGTAATATTTTCTAGAAAATTATCTATTTTATTTTGAAGAGCATTTAGTGTTGACCATAAATGGCAACTATCTGCCCTATTTCCTGGGCAACTTTCAACAGATGGTGAGCATTCGAAAACAGTTGGTGTTCTTTCTTCTGAAATTGTAGTAATCATCAGTAGAGAAATCTTTTCAGGTTGTACAGCAAGCAAGAAGCCACCATTTACACCTTTGTATGATTCTAATATATCACTTTTGGAAAAAGTTTGAAGTATCTTTGCAAGATAGGGTTTTGGAATATTCAATTCTCTTGATAACACATCTACATTTTTTGGTGTTGTGCTTTTTGCAATTGCGACTAGTGACAATATTGCGTATTCGGTTTTTTTGGTTAATAACATGTGTAGAGTTTATCGAAAAAGCTTTAATCATTCATAAAATCAATAAAGTAACCCCAAAAATAATTATATTTA
>CAIJNA010000032.1 GCA_903821805.1 uncultured Campylobacterota bacterium
AATATATGTAGGCTTTGTTTAACTATAAATGATTCTAACATAATGGAACTAAAAACTAAAAAATGCTATTATCAAACCAACAACATATTAATAAAATTAATAAAAACTCTAAGGAAAATTTTGAAAACACTTACAATTATAGATACTTTTGGATTTTTATTTAGAAGCTACTTTGCACTCCCACCGTTAAAATCAAAAAGTGGAATGCCAACTGGAATGATTACTGGATTTATGAACTTTATAGCGAGTATTGGAAAGGATTTTCAAACAGATTATTTAATCTTCGCTCTTGATAGCAAAGGCGACAGTTTTAGAAAAGAAATATACAATGAATATAAATCTCATCGACCAGAAGCCCCAGAGGACTTAAGAATACAACTCCCAATCGTTGTTGATTTAATTGAAAAAATGGGTTTTATAAGCGCTTCAAAAGTTGGCTACGAAGCTGATGATATTATCGCATCTTTGTGTCTAGATGCGAAAAAGAATAATATTATGGTTCGTATCGTTAGTCATGACAAAGACCTTTACCAGCTTATCGATGAAACAACTTTTATGTTTGACCCAATCAATAGAAAAACTATCAAAAAGGAAGAGTGTTTTTTAAAATATGGAGTAACTCCAGATCAATTTGTTGACTATCAATCTCTCCTTGGAGATAGTGCAGATAATGTTCCTGGAGTAAAAGGGGTTGGGGCAAAAACTGCAATGAGTTTGATTGCAGAATTTAATTCAATTGAAAATATTTATGAAAATATCGAAAAGATTCAAAAACCAAGATGGCAATCTCTGCTTTTGGAAAACAAAGAGATGGCATTTATTAGCAAACAGCTTGTGACACTACATAAAGAATGTATAACATTTGATGAATTTTCACTTTTGCTAGAAGAGATGACCTTGCCAAAAGAAAATCCTATTTTGAAAATAGCTGATACTCTACGTTCATATGATATGCATAATATCATTGCAAAAGTTCACAAAGATGGTACGAGCTACAAAACAGTTATTCCGGAGAATTATACCGAACAACACGAGGTCCCACTTAAGGTTGATAAAAATATTGAGTACAAACTAATTACAAACGAAAAAGAACTTTTAAATATTGTAAATATTATCCCAAAAGATAGCATTGTTGCTTTTGATACAGAAACAACCGGACTTGATAGTTTGAATGAAAAAATTGTAGGATTTTCGTTTTGTTATGAAGAAGCTAAATCTTACTATGTTCCTATAGGGCATTTTTATCTTGGTGTTGAAGATCAAGTTTCTTATGATGTTGCAAAAAAAGCAATTGAGATTCTGGCAAAACATAAACTTGTTGTTCATAACTTTAAGTACGATTTTGAAATCATAAAAAACAATTTTGGTATTGAACTTGATTGTTTTGCTGACACTATGATTTTAGCTTGGCTATTTGAAAGCGATAAGCCTGTCGGACTTGATAAATTGGCACTTAAATATTTCTCTCATGAAATGATCGCATTTAAAGATGTGGTAAAAAAAGGGGAAGATTTTTCAAATGTTGAGCTAGAGGAAGCTTGTAAATATGCCGCTGAAGATGCTTACATGTGTTTAATGTTGTTTGTAAAATTAACAAAAGAATTGGAAAATGAGAAAGAAATTTTAGGACTTGCAAACACTTTAGAATTCCCATTCATAAAAGTTTTGAGCTATATGCAAGAACTTGGTATTAAAGTTGATATTGATTTGCTTTTGGAACTCAAACAACAAAATAAGACATATCTAGACCAATTAACAAATGAAATTTATGAATATAGTGGTATGACCTTTAATATTAATTCACCAAAACAATTGGGCGAAGTATTATTTAATCATCTCAAGCTTCCAACTGGTAAAAAAACACAAACAGGTTTTAGCACAAATGAGCAGGTTTTGGAAGGCTTGAGAGATGCACACATTGTGGTTGCTAAACTTCTTGATTATAGAGAAGCTTTTAAGCTTCAAAGTACATATATTGAACCACTTTTAGAGCTTGGTAAATTGCCAGATGATAATCGAGTACATACTTCATTTTTGCAAACAGGTACAGCAACGGGAAGACTTAGTAGTAAAAATCCAAATCTTCAAAACATTCCAGTTAGAAGTGAAGCCGGAAGGGGTATTAGAAAAGCGTTTATAGCAAGAGATGGATATAAACTTCTTAGTATCGATTATTCTCAAATAGAGCTTCGTTTGCTAGCACATTTTAGTGGAGATAAAGCACTTTGTGAAGCGTTTAATGATGGAGCAGATATTCATCTTAGAACGGCAATTCATATATTTGGAGAAGAAGAAGCCCAAAATAATAGAAATATTGCAAAATCTATAAATTTTGGTTTACTTTATGGGATGGGAGCTAAAAAACTTGGAGATACATTAGGTATAAGTTCCAAAGAAGCCAAAGGGTATATTGATAGATATTTTGAAAGCTTTACTGATATCAAGAAGTTCTTGAATAGTATAGAGGAACAAGCTATTGAAGATGGTTATGTTAAAACACTACTTGGGAGAAAAAGAAAATTTGATTTTAAAAATGCTACACCAATGTTAAAAGCATCATATTTAAGAGAAGCAGTCAATGCAGTATTTCAAGGAAGTGCCGCCGATCTAATAAAGCTTTCAATGCTCTCAATATTTAAAAAATATCAACATAATCAAGATGTAAAAATGCTGCTCCAAATTCATGATGAACTGATTTTTGAAATCAAGAATGAAATAATTGAATCAGTTTCATGTGAAATAAAAACAATTATGGAAAATGTTTATCTATTAAATGTACCATTAAATGTTAGTTTAAATATTGGAAACAATTGGGGTGAGCTTAAGTAATGACAGAAGAAAACAACAGATTTACTCGATGCAAGATGCTTTTTGGAGATGATTTTGACAAAATACAAAACAGCAAAATAATAGTTTTGGGAGTAGGTGGAGTTGGAAGTTTTGCACTTGATTGTCTTTATAAAAGTGGAGTTTCGGATATTACAATAGTTGATTTTGACACTTATGATATTACAAATCAAAATAGACAAATAGGAAGTGAAGCTTTGGGTGAATACAAAGTTAATAGACTATCCATATTATATCCAGGAATC
>CAIJNA010000033.1 GCA_903821805.1 uncultured Campylobacterota bacterium
ATCAATCGGTCTATTTGAAGTTGGAACAGTATTTGATAGCAATAGAAATGAATCAAAAAAAATAGGCTTCGCATGGAGTGGAAACACTGAAGATGAAAAACTTTCCAATTCTGGAAAACCAGAAAATATTGATTTATTTGGATTTGCAAATAAGATTTCAAGTTGCATTGGTTCATTTGAACTAGCGCCAGCTACTGATTTCAATCATACATTTTTTCACCCATATCAAATAGCAAATATTATTCAAAACGATCAAATAATAGGATTCATTAGTAAACTGCATCCAAATATTGCAAAAGATTTCGATCTTAGTGAAGCAACTTTTGTTGCGGAAATCAATTTTGAAATGACTTTAAATGGCTTAACTACAGCTACAGAAATATCAAAATACCAAAGTTCAAAAAGAGATTTAAGTATTGTTGTGCCAAGAGATCTGCAATACAAAAAAATAACACAAGTTATTGATAAGCTTCAAATTCCAGAACTTAAAGAATACAATTTGATAGACATTTATAACGATACAAATCTTGGTGAAAATGAAAGCTTAACAATAAAATTTGTTTTACAATCTACAACTAAAACACTAGAAGAAGATGAAATTGTATCTATTATGGATATTATTTTAAATAATTTGACTGAGAAATTAGATATCAAACTAAGATAGCAAACGGAGTTCATATGACTACTAAAAATTTACAAATAGAGAAACTCAATGGCTCTTTTGAATTAGTTTTACAAAACATAGCAAGCGACAAATCTATTTCTCATAGATGCGCTATGTTTAGTCTTCTAAGTGATAAACCATCAATAATAAAAAACTTTTTACGAGGCGAAGACACTATGGATTCCCTTAAAATAGCTGGTCTTTTAGGTGCTTTAATTGAAGATGATGGCGAAACTATAATTATAACTCCTCCTTCAAAACTAAGCGAACCAAATAATATTCTTGATTGTGGAAATGCTGGCACAGGAATGAGACTTTATGCTGGACTCCTAAGTGGAATTGATGGTAGTTTCGTGCTTACAGGTGACAAATACCTAAGAAGTCGCCCAATGAAAAGAGTTACTGATCCACTTAGAAGTATCGGTGCAAAAATTGATGGAAGAGAAAATGGAAATAAAGCTCCACTTCACATACGAGGTGGAAAACTTCAATCTTTTAACTACCATAGCCCTATAGATTCAGCGCAAGTAAAATCAGCGCTTATTTTAGCTGGAATAAAAGGCGATACAAAGAGTTTTTACAAAGAAGATCTACTTAGTCGTGATCATACAGAGAGAATGCTAAATGGTATGGGAGCAAATATTTTTACAAATGAAAATGGTGAAATTGAAATAAATCCAATAAACGAGCCACTAAAACCTTTAAATATTAGGGTTCCAGCTGATCCATCAAGTGCATTTTTCTTTGCGGTTGCAGCAGCTATAATCCCAAATAGCAAAATTACACTAAAAAATCTTACACTAAACCCTACAAGAATTGAAGCTTACAAAGTTTTAGAGAAAATGGGTGCAAAAATAACTTATGTCGAGACTGAAAATATATATGAACCTATTGGGGATATTATTGTTGAGCAACGTCCACTACAAGGTGTGGAAGTTAGTGAAAATATTGCTTGGCTAATCGATGAACTTCCAGCTTTAAGTATTGCAATGGCAGTAGCCAATGGTGAAAGCACTGTTAAAAATGCTAAAGAATTAAGAGTAAAAGAGAGTGATAGAATTAGTTCTGTTGTAAATAACCTTGGGTTATGTGGTGTTAAATTTGAAGAATACCAAGACGGATATAAAGTTTTTGGAGGAACTACTTTGCAAAAAGCAACTATCGATTCACATGGTGATCATAGAATAGCTATGAGTTTTGCAATAGCTGGATTATTGTGTGGAATGGAAATAGTTGATACTGCTTGTATCGATACATCTTTTCCAAACTTTACAGAACTGCTAAGTCTTTTAAAGTAAAGGAAAATTATGGAAGTAAAGTTAGCGTCTTCGTATGGTTTTTGTTTTGGTGTTAAAAGAGCTATTGAAATTGCAGAGGAACATAAGAATTCAGCAACAATGGGACCATTAATTCACAATCAAAGCGAAATAGATAGATTAAGAAATAATTTCAATGTTAATTTATACAATTCCCTAGATGAGGTAAGAAAAGACGATACCGTTATCATAAGAACTCATGGGATACCAAAAAACGACTTGAAAGCCTTGAAACAAAAAGATGTAAAAGTTATTAATGCAACATGTCCATTTGTTACAACTCCTCAACAGATAGTTAAAAAAGCAACAGAAGATGGGTATTGTGTAGTTATCTTTGGTGATTCTGAACATCCTGAAGTTAAGGGTGTTAAGAGCTACGGAAACGATAATGTAATAGTTGTGTTATCAACACAAGATCTTGAAAATGTTGTATTCAAAAATGATAAAATTGCTGTAGTTGCTCAAACTACGCGAAAAAAAGAAGAATATCTTGAAATAGTTAATTACCTTATATTGAGACACAAAGAAGTTAGAGTTTTCAATACAATTTGCGATGCAACATTTGAAAATCAAGATGCAGCAAGGGTTTTATCAAAAGAAGTTGATGTAATGCTAGTTATTGGCGGTAAAAATTCATCAAACACTAAACAACTTTTTAGTATTTGCGAAGAAAATGTAGAAAGTCATCTTCTTGAAGATGAGAATGATTTACAACTTAGTTGGTTTAATGGGAAAAAATTATGTGGGATAACAGCTGGAGCATCTACACCAGATTGGATTATTCAAAATATTATAAATAAACTCAAAATTATTAAGTAATAAAAAATATTTTTAAGTTACCGTAGAGACTAAAAATATTCAGTTTTGATTAAATGAAACGAGTTATTATTTGATAAATTTTGAATTAGAACATTAAGAGAAAGTAGGAGATAAAATAGATGATGATTAAAATAGATATGAATTCGCAGGAATTTTTAGAAGAGCAAGAGAAAACGAAAATATTTACAGATAAAGTTTGTGCTAGCAAAGGTTGGGTTTATAATCCAATAGAAGATGTAAATGAAGGCGTTATAATGGGTCTTACTAGAAATAAACTTATTTATAATAAAAGATATTGTCCGTGCTTTATGGTAATAGGTGAAACAAAAGACGAGCAAAAAGCTGCAGATAATAGAATCTGTCCATGTAAACCTGCTATAGAACACGAGATTCCAGAAGATGGTCATTGCCATTGTGGAATTTTCTGCACTCCTGAGTATGCTGCTGCAAATGCGATTGAAATCAAAGCAGAAGAAGTTGCTCACAATCATTCAAGAGGTTTAACTGTTGAAGAATGTGAATCAATACTTAAACATCCTCAATTAGATAGTGACGAAATCCAATCTTTACTTGAAGCTAGAGAGCTTGGCATGGTTGATTTTAATCTTGTTGACGTTAGAGAATGGATGGAATGGAAACAAGCAAGAATTGATGGAACAGATTATTTGATTCCTACAACTTCATTTTACAATCAATTAGAGCAAATTGAAAACCAAAAAGACAAGCCAACAATAGTTTATTGTTTAACTGGTAGCAGAAGCGCTTATTGTCAAGAAGTCCTAAAAGATATGGGCTGGAAACAAGTTTCAAATTACAAACAAGGTATAATTGCATACAAAGGCAAAGTTCTACAAGGAGAATAAATGAAAGTACTTTTAATAAAAGATGTTCAAAGCTTAGGAAAAGCTGGTGAAATAAAAGAAGTTAGTGACGGATATGGTAAAAACTTTTTAGTTGGAAAAGGTTTTGCAAAACACGCAACACCTCAAGTTATTGCAGAATGGGAAGAAAATCAAAAAGATATCAAAGCAAAACTTGAATCAGATATAAATACTGCAAAAGCTCAAAAAGAAATGATTGAATCTGTAAAGCTTACTATAAAACATAAAGTTGGTGAGAACAACCATCTTTTTGGAAGTATTACAAATAAAGAAATTGCTCATGAGTTACTTGAACAATATAAATTAGATATTGATAAAAAACATATTTCTCTTAAAAATCCTATAAAAACTATAGGTATATTTACTGCAGATTGTAAACTTGGACATAGTATAAATGCTAGTTTAACAATTGATATAATCGCTCTTTAAAATATTATTTGGCTTGGTGTGTACAAACAATTTGTCACCAAGCATACTATTTTACAAAACAATAAAAAAATATACAGTTAAAGAAAAATCTTTTTTTTAAAGGTATTTTAATTTTATTTATATATAATCCCATTCTTTTAAAAAAGACTCACAAAATAAAATGTGTCAAGGTAGCTCAGCTGGTTAGAGCGCTGGTCTCATAAGCCGGAGGTCGGGGGTTCGAGTCCCCCCCCCGCCACCATCTTACAAAAACATTCCCTTTTATTTTTTTTATTAAAAAATCAGAGTTTCTGAGTTTTTCGCACACTTTTTACCCAAGCGGTATCCACAGTTCGCTTGTTGATTGAAAATTGACATTTTTTGCAACACAGACAGGAAAGAAGAATTTATAAGAAATTTTTGAAGATAACTGGTGCGGTCGGGGGGATTTGAACC
>CAIJNA010000034.1 GCA_903821805.1 uncultured Campylobacterota bacterium
TTAATAGCTTTAGTGTAATCTTGTATAGCTGATGTGTAATCTTTTAACTCTTTTCCATATGTAACCCCACGATTATAATAAGCATTATCATAATTTGGATTTAAATCGATTGCTTTAGTAAAATCTTGTATAGCTGATGAGTAATCTTTTAAATTATAATATGCAAGCCCACGATTATAATAAGTATTAGCATAATTTGGATTTAACTCGATTGCTTTAGTAAAATCTTGTATAGCTGATGAGTAATCTCCAGAAGAATAATGCGTAAAACCACTATCAAAATATTTGTCAACATCATCAGCATTATCCCCAAATACTATACTATTTAGTAGTAATAATGAAAATAATAACTTTCTCATTTTATCTCCTTTGCTTTTGTCGTAAATAATTATACTACAAGATAAGTGTCAAATGAATGACATTTTAATACATTATATTATTTGACATACGAATGACACACAAATTAGAATATAATTTTATAAAGAGCGAAAGCTTTCAAATAATCACAAAGAAACCTATATGAAATTAAACAAACTAACGCTCATCATTACTTTATTGTTAGCATTTACTAGCTCATTAGTAGCTAGCAACTATGATGCTATTGAAAAGCACAACAAGTTAATCTCTTTAAAGTTTAACTTCAATCCAACTAGAGACCTTGACTTGTCAGAATATAGTGGCTGGAAGATTGAAGATTATCATATATGGAATGATAGTCCAAACCTAAAAGGTATCCTAGTTCTATCAAAAAGTGGCAAAGATAAGTGTCATGCTTGTGGAGCAAAAATGTCAGTTGTTTCATTTGAATATAATAAATCAAAATGGAATATTGTTAATAGCACAAAAGATATGGGTGATTATGGTGAATGGGGTGAATTTGATTATGACATTGTATTTGAACGCATTAGTGATAAAAGCTATGGATTTTACTTAATAAGTGGTTCTCTTCATGGAGGATATTCAGAAGGTCGTATTCATTTGATTGGTCTTAAAAATAGCAAGTTCCAATATCTTGGCTGGATTGACAATATGTTTTTTAATGGGAATGATGAAAAAGATAATTCAAATTATGATTCAACAATCCATATTAAAAAATCAAACAGAGAGTTTTATGATGTTGAAGTGAATAAGAAATTTATTAATGGCAAACAAATCAAAAGCATCTTTCATTTCAAGAATGGAAAATATAGCTTAGTTAAAAATATCAAACGAGGACACTAATGAAACTATATCTAACTATTATACTAAGCTTGAGTACATTCTTATTTTCCAATACAATAATAAATTACAAAGATACAGAAATTAAACAAGATTCTTTTTATATCAAAGGTACCAACAAAAAGGTAAATGGAACCGTAACAAGATATCATCCAAGCGGAAAGATTGAAAGTGAACTAAATCATATAGATGGAAAAGCAAATGGTTTAGGAAAAGCATATACTTCAGCAGGAAAACTAGTTAGTGAATTTACTTTCAAGAATGGTTTACTAGATGGTACAGCAAAGACTTATTATCCATCTGGAAAACTTCACGACATAGCTACATATAAAAACAATGAGCTCGATGGTCTTTCTAATACTTACCATGAAAATGGTTTACTTGCAGAAGAAACCATGCTTAAAAATGGAAAGATGAATGGTACTAAAAAAGTATTTTATCCATCTGGTAAAATCAAAGATGTTATGAATTATAAAAATGACAATTTGGTGGGTACATGGAAGTCATATTATGAATCTGGTGCTATAAAAGCTTCAACAGAGACTAATGATAAAAAATCAACTAGGATATTAAAAACATATTATCAATCTGGAAATGTTTCTATGGTAGCTAATTACAATAAAGACGACCTAGAAGATGGGCCGCTCAAGTATTATAGAGAAGATGGCACACAATTGTTTGTTGTAATGTTTAAAAAAGGAAAAGCTGTGTCTGGCATATTATATAAGCAGAACGGCTTAAAAGATAGAGATATGAATGAGTTAGACTTTAAAGAACTTGGATACAGATACTAAATGAAAAATGTTAAAGTAGATGTTCTTTTCGGATGGCTTATTATAATAGGTTCTAAACAGGAGGTTCAAGGATGAAAGAGATAATATGCGTAATGCTGTTCAGTATGATGCTTATCGGTTGTTCGACCTGTCAGGGGGTATTGAAAAA
>CAIJNA010000035.1 GCA_903821805.1 uncultured Campylobacterota bacterium
ATCATAAGTAGCTATAAAATACAAGCTGTCTGTAGCTACTGTTTATCTTTATTGTTAGCTTGTTATACTATCCAAGGGGATTATTGAATTGATTGTTATTTGATAAGTAGATTTAATTATGTTAATGACTATCTAAATTTCCAAATTATTTTATTTTGACACTCAGATGACATTTATCTTTTGTTATAATTATTATTACTTTAAAGGATATATTTTAATTCGCACATGTGCATTACAAAACAAGCAATAACAACAACAATACAAAAAATACTTCAATCTCTGGCAAGCTATAAAATTTTTCTTAAATTTTATTTTTTAATTATTTTAATTGGATCACTTAGCAGGACAATATTATTATTAGCAACACAAACTTCATCTGATATTTGGTTGATTTTACTATATGGCATTCGTATGGATACGATAGTCTTTTCATTTTTATCTATACTATTAATACTATTTTATATTTTCAATATGCTAAAACTTTTTAGATTTTTAATATCTTTTGTTGTTTCACTATATGTTTCATTTGTAATTGTGAGTATATTATTTTTTGGAAAGTTTATGATGCAACCAAACTATATGTTTGTTGAGTATCTAACTCACATCAATGAGGTTTTTAATACTATTTTTGAACTTTATACAGCTGCATTTTTTGCTCTTATTGTTACATTCTTATTGAGTCTTTATTTTATAAGTAGATATATACATAAAGAGTTATCAGAGGAAAATATTTCAACAAAACTTATCACATTTCCAATTGTAATTGTAATATTATTTTTAGGACTAAGAAGCGGCATAGATGCATCGACGCCAAACCCAAGTTTTTATACATTTAGTAATCAGCCTATCAAAAATGAAATAGCTAACAATCCCCTATTCTCAGTTTTATATGCTATTCATAAACAAAAAGATGACGAGAAATACAATTTTATGTCAAATACAGAAAGTATAAAAAATTCTCAAAGAATTATGCTTGAAGAGTTTCAAGATACACAATCTTTAACGCGAGAACTAAAGTCAAACTTTCCGCAAAAAAATGTAATATTAGTCATATTGGAAAGTTTTGGTTCTGGATATACTGCTCACTTGGGAGGCAAAAATGCTATGCAAAAACTAGATAGCTTACAATCTGAGGCTTTAGTCTTTGATAATCTGTATGCTAGTGGTTCAAGAACGCATTGGGGTATATCTGCCGTATTAACTTCAATGAACCCGCCATTCAATACATCTTACCTGAAGCTACCAAATTCACAAAAAGAATTCTACACAATTGCTAGATCATTTAGAAAAAATGGCTATGAAAATATTTTTATGTATGGAGGAGATAGTAGTTTTGACAACATGTCAGGCTTTTTGATGGGAAATGGGTATGATAAAATATATGACAAATTTGATTTTGGTTTAACAGTGACTGATTCAACGTGGGGATATAGTGATGAAAAACTTTATGACAAAGTATATACTGTAGTAAAAGAGCAAACAAAACCTTATTTTATTACTGTCATGACGTTATCGTCACATGAGCCATTTGATTATCCTCAGGGACGTGCAAATTTAATACAAAAAGAACCAAAAAATGGATTTGCAAATGCTATACATTATGCAGATAATGAATTTTATAAATTTTATAGCAAATTAAAATCGAGTGGTATTTTAAAAAATACTATTGTGGCAGTTGTTGGTGATCACGGCGCTGGAATAGCTGATAAAAACACAAGCAAAATGATTCAAAAAAATAAAGTTGTAGCTATGATATTTTCTGATGATATAAAAAATCAAAGATACAAACCAATTGCATCTCAAATAGATTTTGGTATTACCTTGCTTGATTCTTCTGGTATAAATGACAAATTAAACTGTTCTGGACAGAGTATATTTAACGCACAAAGAAATAATGCATTGATGATACAAAATGACCAAGCTTATTTGATTGATAAAAAAGGGTTTATAGCGATAGATAAAAATTCACTAAAAGGTACTTGTTACAATGATTACAAAACATGCAAAGTAAGAATTCAAAATGCACTATCAACCCTTCAAAGTGCAAATATTATTTATCAATCATCAAGTTCTGTTGTGAAATAATAAATCTTTTAAAAAACTTTATACTAGAATAAAGTTAAGGATACAAAATCTAGATTCACGAAAGATTATCAATGAAAAAGCTAATATTTACATCTGCAGTTTTAATGGCTATTTTTGTTACTGGATGCGAATTTAAGCAATCAAGATATACAAGTGGGGAAATTTATTTTAAAATTGCCCAAATGTATTACAATGGCGACATCTTAGATAAAAATGCCTCAAAGGC
>CAIJNA010000036.1 GCA_903821805.1 uncultured Campylobacterota bacterium
ATTAAATTTTCATAGAGTAATTCCAGGATTTATGGCACAAGGTGGTTGTCCAAACAGAACTGGTACAGGTGGACCAGATTGGAATATTAGATGTGAGACAAAAGCTCCAGGTCAAAAACACGTAAAAGGTACATTATCAATGGCTCATGCTGGACCAAACACTGGTGGAAGTCAATTCTTTATTTGTTTTGTGCCATGTCCACATCTTGATGGTGGTCATACAGTAT
Source organism: uncultured Campylobacterota bacterium (assembly GCA_903821805.1). Taxonomy (GTDB): domain Bacteria; phylum Campylobacterota; class Campylobacteria; order Campylobacterales; family Arcobacteraceae; genus CAIJNA01. The sequence continues at coordinate 228 of CAIJNA010000036.1, forward strand.
TTGGAAATATTCAAGCTGACGACAAAGAGAGTTTCAAAGTACTTGACAGTATCAAACAAGGTGATATTATTGAAACTATCGAGATTTTAGAAACTATCTAATTTAATTGTTAAAAAAATATTGAATTTATTGGCAGCCTCGACTTTTGTTGAGGCTTTTTTATTGCTTGAAGTATTTGTGCTTAGTTAATCTTTTTTTAGTTTCAAAAAGATCATAGCTGTCATAATGGCATCGTTGATCGCATCATGTTTCCCAAGCATTGGAAGATTTAGTTTTTTCATAATTGTATTAAATCTTAAATCGATGTTTCCAGTTGGAATAGCTCCAATCACTCTATCAAAGTAAAGTGCTGAAACTTCAATTTGTTTATTTGGAAGTTTGATCCCTATTTTAGAGCTAGTATATTTATTTATCATCGCAACATCAAATTCCAAATAATAGCCAACAAGTGGGCGATTGCCAACAAAATCAAGAAATTCATATATAACATCATCAATATCTTTTGCATCTTCCAAATCACATTGTCTAATCTTGTGAATTTTGATCGATTCTTCTTGAAGCGCTGTTTTTGGTTTAACAAATCTTTCAAACTTTTCACTAATTACAATCTTATTGTTTTTAATTTTAACTGCTCCAATTGAAATAATATCGTCAATCTTTGGGTTTAATCCAGTAGTTTCACAATCAAAACAAATGTACTCATCACCTGCATATTCATCAAAAAGATATCGATAATCTTCATTATTTAGGCTTTTCTTGTTAAAGTATGATTTGATTGATGCAAACATATTTAGCCTAAAATATTTAATTTATAATGATACGTAAGATATTTTTTGAACTTATCTACTATTTTAAAACTGTCGCGTAATAGATCTTTTTCAAGAGTACTAAGCTCGTCTGGATTAATATAGTTATCAAGTTTAGTTTTTGAATCGATCTTTTGTAGGCGAAATTTTAATCTCAAACTTAATAAGAAAGTGAAGCTCTCAATAAGCTCGCTTGTTGTTTCTCTATCTATAATATCTTTATTATTAAGAGCTTTTAGTCTCTCAACCGTATTGGTTTCATTAATATTGTGTTCAAGTGCTAAACTTCTAGCACCATGAACAATAGGAAAGATTCCACCTTTTTTAATATCAAGTTCATTTTTGTGCTCTTTTTTATCTACTATAAAGTTTGCGAACATACCAAGAGGTGTATCGAAACTCAATATTGGTTTTGCGAAAAATGTATAAAAAGAAGGTGCAAAACTCGCTGTACTTTGAAGGTATTCCTTAACTTCAATTAGTAATTTTTCATCTCCACTAACACTTGTTGAATCAAAGAATATTGCAAGATTCATAAAACTTTCTTCACTTGGATGATGAATCCAGTCAAAAATTGTTTGTTTAAAATCACTTACATTTTTGCACCAAGATGGATTTGAAACCATAATATTACCCTCGCAAGATGGGTAGCCAAAATCTATCAAATTCTTTGTAAAGGTTTTTGTAAATTGTTCAATTTCCTCTTTTGGCAAATTACAATCATTTGAAATGATCAAAGCATTATCTTGATCTGTTCTTAAAATTTGCTCACCTCGACCTTCACTTCCCATAATAATAAGAGTAGATTGTGTTTTCAAACTCTCCGGGGCTATCAACTCAAAAAGTTTTGCAAAAAGCTTATTGTTTAATTGACTTATCATTTTTGAAATATATCTTACTTTAACACCTTTAGCATATAAGGTTCTTATCACTTTTATGAAATTTTCACTCGCTTTTTTTAGCTCTTCAAGGTCGATTGCGTTTTCTAATGCAAGTATTATTGAATAACTATGGGAAGCAAAGAAACTTGTCAAGGATATCAAATCCAAAATTCCAATTATATTGTGTGGTGTATCACTATTTTTTGAATCTTTCACGATAAGTCTTTTGACACCGAACTTATTCATATTAAGTTGTGCGTTAAACAAAAACTCCTCTTTTTCTATACTTCTTACACCCCAAGATGTTATTGTTTTTATTGGCTCATCAAAACCTAAACGATTTAGAATAACTTTTTCAATAAAATCTGTGTCCGTCACTATCCCGATTCTTCCATCTTGTGAAGTTACAAGCATTGTTGAACTTTTTTGCTTTTTCAATGTTGCTACTGCTTCAAATATTGTTTCATTTTCATCACAAAAAATAGGTTTTTGAAGGTAAGCATCTGCGACTCTAGCGATCATAAAATTTAAAAATTCTTTGCTTTGCTCATTTTGAACTGACGTATTTAATTTTTTTGAAATTGTCTGAAAGAAATATGATTCAAGTTCTTCATTTTCGTAAATAATCGACAAAAATACATCTGCTTGAAGAGCATAACAAATTGTCTCTTGTGTAGTTTTAAAATCACATTTTGTATTATTGTGGATCAAAGAAATTGGGTCAAAATATTCACTATTTGAATAAACGGAAACAACCTCGTCATCTTTTATTTCTTGCACTAGACCTTTGATTATAAAATACAAAAATTCTGGTTTTTCACCTGCTATCATTTTTTCTGCACAGTGCTGCAAGCCTCTTTCTCTTATTCTCCCATCGTCAAAAACTTGTTTTTCTTCGATCAATCTTCTTCCTTTATGAGTAACTATTACATTTTAAAACGTTTAAACTACATGTTTTGCAACCACCAATTTTATTGTCCTAATAAATAATAATTTTTGA
>CAIJNA010000037.1 GCA_903821805.1 uncultured Campylobacterota bacterium
ATATTGGCAAACAGATGATATCTTATTGCGTAGTTTTATTAGTTGTGAGCTTTATGAATTACTAAAAGATATGCTTACCACAGTTTATTGGAGTTCATTAGGGCGTGAATTTCAAACTTACAAAAACAAACTAGACAAACTCAATAATCTTACATTCAAACGTGAAATTATTGACACATACAAAGAATACAATTCGCGGATTGATATTAATTTTGATGACAAATGGTGGTTATTTGGATTTAATAATATAGTATATGATATGAAATTATGTATTTTTCGTGAGTATGAATATGATGATTACATTTCTATTACTACTGGGTATGACTGGCGGGAGCCAACCCCTGAAGAATTAACAACAATGAATACTCTTATTAATAGTATCGTGCCTATTGAAAATGAACGTAATACGATTTTACAAATTCTTTCTACTGGTATTGATGGGCGATGTATTGAGAAACTAATAATTCTGCAAGGAGTTGGTGGAAATGGTAAGGGTGTAATTAATGACTTAATGTTATGTATGTTAGGTTCATATGGAATGATTGGAAATAATAACTTACTTTTTGAAAAAAGCAAATGTGGAAGTAATCCTGAAAAAGCTAATTTACATAAAAAAAGATATGTAGTATTTCGAGAACCGCCTGAAAGAGCTAAATTCGAAAATTCTACAATAAAAGAATTAACAGGTGGAGGCTCATTCTCAGCAAGAGGACACTATGAAAATGAAACACAAAAAGAATTAAATAATACTATGATTTGCGAATGTAATGTTAAACCATCTTTTAGTGAAACTATTACACAGGCAGATATGCGTAGAATAATTGATATTGAATTTCAAAGCACTTTTAAAGACACTATTTCTGAAACAGACCACCTTAAACATATATTTAAATCAAATCCACTGTATAAAACTAAAGAATTCAGGGAAACACACAAATTTGCATTATTCAAAATTCTTACTGAATACCATCGCAAATTCTATCATGAACAAAGTAGTATTTTATCAATTGCGGAATCAATTAAAAAACGAACTAGTAAATATTTAGAAAGTACATGTGATGTTGTAGAGTGGTTTCAACTTGAATACATACAAGATGATGAAATTGAAATTGAAAATGACATTGACATTGACATTGAAGATAATAATGCAAATGCAAATCGTGAAGTATCGCATGTACTTATATCAGATATACATATGGATTTTGTATCTAGCGACTCATATCAAAATATGAGTAAAAATGACAAATGCAAATATACCAAAGTTAAGTTTTTTAAATTTATTAAGGCCAATATGTTCTTTCAAAAATATTATGTTGAAAGATATGAACAAAAAAGATTTTTAATAAAGGGGTGGTATAAAAACACAAACTATGACATGTAAGCATAGATGTATTTTACTCTCCAAAAAATATATTTATTTTTTTTTTACTATAATTTTCGTTTTAAAGTTTATTAAACATAGTAGAATACATCATCCACCTATTGTAAAAAAATCATACTTAAATAAAATACAACTATAAAATACAACTATAAAATACATCTATTA
>CAIJNA010000038.1 GCA_903821805.1 uncultured Campylobacterota bacterium
GATATTTTCCCAAAAATAATCCTTGTTAAAAGTTATTAAAAATTGCAAAAACAATCTTTCAATTATGTTGTTATTTTTGTAAATTTCTAGTAATTTGTCAGTTTTTTCTGTTATGTTTAGCGCAGAATTATCAATAATTTTTAGTGTATTTATATATATTCTGTCAATTAATATTTCTTCATCCAGCTCATCAAGTGATTCAATAATATCATCCGCATGTTTGTAATCTTTTAATTTTTCATAAACGTATAAAAGATGAGACAGAGCATGTTTATTCCTAGGTGAGAATTTTAGAATTTTTAAATATACATCTTTACTTCTTTGTAAAAATCCACCTTTAAAGTATGTTTTACCAAGTAGTTCAAGTAACTCTTCTTTCTTGACTGGTTCTTTAACGTGAAGTAAAAGTGCTTGATAAACAGATACTGCTTTATTATACTCGCCTTTATGTAAAAAAGATGATGCTAATAAAATAATGGAGTCAAATGGTAGATTGTAAGTTGTATAAAGATTTATATAATCATCTTCTTTTAGGTCGCCTAATTCAAACTTTTTCATGAATCGTCTGTATTCTTTTCTGGATTTCCTCTCAATATATACATTGTATGAATATGTTAAAAAAGATGCCACAAAAATAATTAGAAATATTGTAAAAATTCCAAAAAGTGGGTCTCTATAGTCCACAACTAAACTGTTCAATAGTAGTCCTTAAATTAAAACAATGATTATAGCCAACTTATACTTATTCTACTTATTTTGGTATCTATTGATATAATTAAAATTATGATTACAAAAACTTCTATAGAAAATCTTAAAAATAGCATTGATATCGTTGATATCATTTCAAACTTTATACAAGTTAAAAAAAGTGGTGCTAATTTTACTGCATGTTGTCCCTTTCACGGTGAAAAAACAGCTTCTTTTGTTATTAGCCCATCAAAGCAAATTTATCATTGTTTCGGCTGCCAAGTAGGCGGAGATGCTATTAAATTTATTATGGAATTTGAAAAATTAACTTATCCAGAAGCTATTGAAAAACTAGCTACACTTTCAAACTTTTCTCTGGAATATGATGACAATTATCAAAGACAAGACTATTCTGTTATTGAAAAGCTAAATGGTTATTATCAAAAATTATTAGTTTCAAATCAAGAAGCCAGCGAATATTTAAAATCGAGAGGAATTTCGTCATTTTCGATTGAAAAGTTTGAATTAGGTTTTGCTCCGTCATCAAATGAAACAGTAAATTATCTCAAAAATAACTTTTTAAATTTATCAGATGGTAAAGATTTTGGAATTATAGATTATGGACAAGGTGGAGTTTACGCTCGATTTATTGATAGAATAACATTTCCTATTTATAATAATACTAGTAAATTAGTTGGATTTGGCGGGAGAACAATTAGTGGACACGGTGCTAAATATATAAATTCACCGCAAACTAAATATTTCAACAAAAGTAAGTTGCTTTATGGTTATAACATAGCAAAAGATCATATTTTTAAAGAAAAGCAAATTATCATTACTGAGGGCTATCTTGATGTAATTATGCTTCATCAAGCAGGTTTTCAAACAGCAGTTGCTACACTTGGAACAGCTTTAACAAGTGAACATCTACCTCTTTTAAAAAGAAGTGAGCCAAAAGTAATATTGGCCTATGATGGCGACAAAGCTGGCCTTAATGCAGCATATAAAGCAAGTAATTTGTTAAGCCAAAATGGATATGACGGTGGAGTTGTAATTTTTGGAGATGGTATGGATCCAGCTGATATGGTTATGAATAGGAAAATGGATATCTTAAAGGATATGTTTACCAACACGAAACCATTTGCTGAATATTGTATAGATTATATTTGTGATTCACATGATTTGTTTAATCCAAACGATAAACAAAAAGCGCTAAATGAAGTTAATGATTATTTTAAAAGTCTTACACCAATCATGCAACAATCATATGTGCCATACGTTTCTAGCAGATTAAATATTAATTCTAATCTATTGAATCTTGCGAATGAACATCATGGAAGAGCTCAAAAAAGAATGAATTTAAGTCAGATTGATATTGCTGAACTTAGTATTATTAAGACAATGCTTGAGATGGAATCACTTGTGGCCTCGGTTTTAAATATTATAAATGAAGATATGTTTCAAACTCATAGAAACGAATTTAATCTGCTTTTAAATGATAAAGATGATCCACTTCTGAGAGCTCTTCTTCTTCAGGAAGAAGTTAAAATATATTCCGTTGAAGATTTAAACAACCAGTTAATGATTCTTTTGGTTCCTTACTATAATAAAAAATTACAATTAGTGACAAATGACAAAACAATTGATTTTAAGGAAAAAAGTAGGCAGATCAGGGCTTTAAAAGACAATATTGATTTTATTAAAAAAGGTGACATTAATAGTCTCACTATGATTTAATTCTCTTTTTAGTAAAATCTTACAAAACAAATAAAGAGGAATATATGGAATTTTTACATACAAATAAAGCACCAGCAGCAATAGGACCTTATTCACAAGCAGTTAAAGTTAATGGAATGCTTTACACGTCGGGACAAATTGCTTTAACTCCATCTGGAGAGATGATCGAAAATGATATTAAAAAACAAACAATACAAATTTTTGAAAATTTAAAAGCAATTCTCGATGCTAGCAATAGTTCTTTTAATGATGTAATTAAGGTTGGAATTTTTCTTACGGATATGAATGATTTTGGAATCGTCAATGTTATAATGACTGAGGTTTTTGGAGATCATAAACCTGTTAGAAGTACTATAGCAGTAAAAACTTTACCAAAAAATGCGATGCTAGAAATGGATATTATTGCTTTAGCTAGAGACTAAAATTTTAACAAATAACCAGAAAGAAATACTTCTTTCTGGTTATTTAGACAGATCAATATTGATACCAGCTGCTGTTAATTGACTTTGTCTAACACTCAAATATGCCAAAAATCCTGAATAATTATTGTATTCCTTATGGCTAACATATCTCAGTAATTCTTTAAAATGAAAACTATAAAGTAGCGCATCAATAGTTGATACTAGTTTCCCTTCATCATATAAAAATATTCCTGGACGGTAATCTAAATCCATTTTTTTAACAAATTGTTTTGGCGTTGTTTTTATTCCATCTGTGCCAATAAATTCTTCATCCGAATTGGCATCAAATCTTACAATCGCGAATTTACTAAATTCATCAATTACATCTTTATTTTTCAATGTTGTTTTGTGGAAATATTCGCATTGAGTGCAGCTACCATCCTCAATAATTAAGGCTAAAGGTGTATTTATTTTTGATAAGTCTTTTATTTTCTGAAAACTTTTATTTTGAATTGGAGTATATAATGTTTTATTTTTAACTCCAGCCAAGAAAGATGCTAAATTCATATTTAAGTAGTGCTTACCATTTACATATTCCAAGATTAGCTTAAAATTTTGTGCAGATCTATAACCGTTGAGTCTTAGTATTACTTTTTTGTTTTCATCTAAAAAAAGCACAGTTGGACTATATTCAATACCAAGTCTTATTGCCAGGTCCTTTTCGCTTAATGTTGTATTTTGATCCCATGTAACCTCTCTATCACCTTTTACGTTAAGGTTGATCACATCAAAATGTTTCTTAATAAAATCACTTGTTTGATTTTTAGCAAAAAAACTTTCATTTAACATTTTTGTACAATATGGACAACCATCTAAGTCAATAAACAGCATTAAATGTTTATTGTTTTTAGAAGCCTCTGCTAAATCCTCTGTTATATCTAGGAAGCTTTGCTTAAACCAAGTAGGTATTTCATGTTCAGTTGCACCAGATACTTTTCCAATACTAGCACCATAAGACAATATTGATGTGAATACTATTACAGCAAATATTTTGTAAATTTTAAGCATAATTCGCTCCGATTAATAATTTTGATTCATATTTTAATCAAATAAGTTTAAAGTTATTCAGTTGTTTTAAAGAGTATTCAGAAGTATTATTTTTATTAAAGAAACTTTAAACTTAAAATAGATACAATTCGCTTCATAAATTTCAAAAGGTATATAAATGTATGCAATTATTAAAACAGGCGGAAAACAATACAAAGTATCACAAGGTGATATTTTAAATGTTGATAAACTAAGCCTAGATCCAAAAGAGACTGTAAATTTTACAGATGTTATAGCTATTAACGATGGCAATGTACTTAAAGTAGGTGCAGATGTTACTAACTCAATCGTTACAGCTGAAGTTATTGTTGAAGGTAGAGATAAAAAAGTTATCAGCTTCAAAAAAAGAAGAAGAAAAGATAGTAAGCTTAAAAGAGGTTTCAGAAGAAGCTTCACTCAAGTAAGAATTACTAATATAGCTGCGTAAGGAGAAATAGATGGCTCACAAGAAAGGTCAGGGAAGTACTCAGAATAATAGAGACTCAGCGGGACGAAGATTAGGTGTTAAGAAATTTGGTGGTCAAGTTGTAAGAGCTGGAAATATCATTATTAGACAAAGAGGAACTAAAGTTCATGTTGGTTCTAATGTTGGTATCGGTAAAGACCATACTATATACGCACTTATTGACGGTGTTGTTAAATTTGAAATCAAAGATAAAAAGAGAAAAAAAGTTTCAGTTTATGCTGCATAATTGAAAACTTTCAAGTATTAATCAAAGGGTGCTATAGCTTGGCTGTGGTACCCTTTTTTTATGCTGAAAATTAAAAGGTAAAAAATGTTTATAGATAAAGTAAAAATCATTATCGGATCTGGAAAAGGTGGCCGAGGATGTTCGTCATTTAGATCTGAAAAAGGTGTTGTAAATGGTGGTCCAGATGGTGGAGATGGAGGAAGAGGTGGAGATGTCTTTTTCGAAGTTGATAATAATACGGACACACTATCTTGGTATAAAGGTAGAAATTCAATAAGAGCTGCTAACGGGCAATCTGGTATGGGAAGTCGAATGACCGGTAAAACTGGAGAGCACTTAATACTAAGAGTCCCACCAGGAACACAAGTTTTTGACGATGAAACTGGAGAATTACTACTTGATTTGTTACATGAAGGTGAAAAATCAACTCTTCTTGAGGGCGGAAAAGGTGGAATGGGAAATTTCCATTTTAGAAATTCACGAAATCAAGCACCTACATATTGTCAGCCAGGATTGCCTGGAGTTGAAAAGAAAATTAGACTTGAACTGAAACTTATTGCAGACGTTGGTCTTGTTGGGTATCCAAACGTTGGAAAATCAACTTTGATTTCTGTATGTTCAAATGCTACACCACAAATAGCAAACTATGAATTTACAACATTGACTCCAAAACTTGGTGTTGTAGAGGTTGGTGAATATAATTCATTTGTAATGGCAGATATTCCAGGAATTATAGATGGCGCAAGTGATGGAAGAGGATTAGGACTAGAGTTTTTAAGACATATTGAAAGAACTGATACTCTTTTATATATGGTCGACATGGCTAATTATAGAGATATGATAAGTCAATATAAAGTTCTAAAAGAAGAAATCAATAAGTTTTCTTCGGAGTTAGGAAAAAGAAAATATGCTATCGCACTTACGAAAACAGATGCTATAGATCCAGACGAATTAAATGATAAAATCGTTGAATTTATTAACGGAATAGTTCTAGAAACATCTACTATTAATAATTATGGTTTTAGCAAGGAACAATCTTTTTATATACAAGATTTAACTTATGGTAATCTAAATAAAGATTTACCTTATTTTGTTCTGCCAATTTCATCAGCTACACACAAAAATATTGATAGTTTGAAATATGTCTTATATGATCTAATAAAGATAGATAAAGAAAAATAAAGAGAATTAATGAAAAAAATAATCGTATTAAAAGTTGGAAGTGCCGTTTTAACAGAAAATGGTAACCTTGCTCTTGACAGATTAAATAATTTAGTAGATTTTGTTGCTGAATTAAAAAATATATATGAAGTAATTTTGGTAAGTTCTGGAGCAGTTGCATCCGGATATACATTATTAAAATTGGATAAAAAGATTATTGCTAAAAAACAAGCACTTGCTTCAATAGGTCAACCTCTTTTAATGGAAACATACAGAAAACGTTTTGAGCTACACAATATTTTGTGTTCACAAGTTTTGCTTGAAGCAAGTCTTTTCAAAGATAAAGTTAGGCTACAACATGCAAAAGATACAATTTCTGAGCTTTTATCAAATAATGTAGTCCCAATTATTAACGAAAATGATGTTACTGCAATTGAAGAACTTGTATTTGGTGACAATGACCAACTTTCTGCTCATGTAACAAATCATTTTGATTCAAATTTGTTAGTAATATTAACTGATATAGACGGATATTATGATGATAATCCAAAATTAAATCCAAATGCTAAACTTCAAAAACATATCAATACTATCTCGAAAGAAGAGTTGGAGGCTAGTCATAGTGCAAATAATGAATTCGCAACTGGCGGAATCGTTACCAAGTTAAAAGCTGCATCTATTTTACTCAAAGTTAATAAAAAAATGTTTTTAACAAGTGGATTTGATCTAAAAGATGCAAGAAATTTTTTAATTAATGGAATTCATGATAAAGGTACATTATTTGGAGCAACACATGAGTAAAAAAATTATTTTCATGGGCACCCCAGATTATGCAACAATAATTTTAAAAGAGCTAATTGAAAATAGATTCCAAATTGAAGCCGTTTTTACTCAACCTGACAAAAAAGTTGGACGAAATCAGGTAATCACAATGCCACATATTAAGCAATTTATTCTGGATAATAATTTTGAATTTCCAATATATCAACCAATTACTTTAAGAGACGATGGTGTTTTTGAAATTTTAAATAGTATAAAACCAGATTTTATAATTGTTGCAGCATATGGTCAAATTTTGCCACAAAATATATTGAATATAGCACCTTGCATTAATCTTCATGCCTCGCTTTTGCCAAAATATAGAGGAGCAAGCCCAATTCAACAATCTATTTTAAACAATGATAAATTTTCAGGAGTTACGGCTATGATGATGGAGTCCGGGCTTGATACTGGCGATATTATAGGTTTAAAATATATGGAGATAGATAAACATACAACAGTTGACGAATTATTCAATCATCTATCAGAAATCGCAGCAAGCCTAACAATAGAAGTTTTAAAAGTTTTTTCATCAATAAAACCTAAAAAACAAAATACAAATCAAGCTAGTCATTGTCGTAAAATTATCAAAGAAGATGGTTTGACTTTATTTGATGATGCAATGCGTTTTTATCAACAATATAAGGCATACAAAAGTTGGCCTGGTGTTTATTTGGGGTCAGGTTTAAAAATTAAAGAATGTTCATTGAATGATTCTGACACAACAAATGAAAGCGGACAAATTTTAGAAATAAACAAAGATCATATTATTGTTGGTTGTAAAAAAGGTTCGCTTGTAGTTTTTGAAGTACAAGCTCCATCAAAAAAATCACTTAGTGTCCTGGATTATGTTAGAGGTGCTAGATTGAATGTCGGCAACTTTTTAATCTAAGCAACAATGGAAATAATATTTTTAAAAGAAGTCGATTCTACACATAAATATTTAAAAACCCTCATCTCTGAGAATGGTTTTACGAAACCTTTAGCAATAGTTACTACTAATCAAACAAATGGAATAGGTAGTCGTGATAATTCATGGAACGGAATCATGGGCAATCTCTTTTTTTCATTTGTAGTTTCTAAAAATGATTTGCCAAATGACTTAAAAATTGAGTCGGCTTCAATTTATTTTAGTTTTTTACTAAAAGAAATTTTGAAAGACCTGGGCTCCAATGTTTGGCTAAAGTGGCCCAATGATTTTTATATTGAGGATAAAAAAATTGGTGGTACAATTACAACACTTTCTAATGATTTGTTATACTGCGGAATCGGCTTGAATTTGCAACAAGTATCAGATATATATGGTTTTTTGGATATCAATATTGACATGCATGTATTGCTTGAGAAATATTTTGAGAGTATTTTTAGCGGGATAACATGGAAGTGTATATTTAGTAAGTTTCAGATAGAATTCTCACCAAGCAAAAATTTTAAAACGACAATTAATCATGAAAAAGTTCCATTACTTGATGCTATTTTATTAGAAGATGGCTCTTTAATGATTGATAATAAAAAGGTGTATAGTTCAAGATGACAGAAGTTATAGCAATTGCAAATCAGAAAGGTGGAGTAGGAAAGACAACGACAGCAGTAAATTTAAGCGCAGCTCTTGCACTTGAAGGTAAAAAAGTATTGCTTATCGATGCTGATCCACAAGCTAATGCAACAACATCATTTGGATTCAGAAGAGACACTTATGAATATAATATTTATCATGTAATGCTTGGAACTAAAACATTAGAAGATATTATTCTTGATACTGAAATAGAAACCCTTAAATTGGCTCCATCAAATATTGGACTAGTTGGGATAGAAAAAGAATTTTATAAAAATCACAAAGACAGAGAGCTTGTTTTAAAAAGAAGTATAGATTTAATTAAAGATGATTATGACTATATTTTGATTGATTCGCCACCTGCATTAGGTCCTATAACAATTAATACCTTAAGTGCATCAAATTCTGTAATAATACCGATTCAGTGTGAGTTTTTTGCATTAGAAGGACTGGCACAATTATTAAATACAATTAAACTTGTCAAACAAACAATTAATAGGCAATTGGAAATAAAAGGTTTTTTACCAACAATGTATAGTGCTCAAAATAATTTAGCAAAACAAGTTTTCGCAGATTTGGCTAAGCATTTCGAATCAAAATTATTTAAATTAGCAGACGATTCGTATGTTGTAATACCAAGAAACATTAAATTGGCAGAAAGTCCTAGTTTTGGTAAACCTATAATGCTTTATGATCCATCTGCTATTGGTACTAAAGCGTATGAAAATCTTGCAAAATCAATTCTAGGATAAAAAATGGCATTAGGTAGAGGACTTAGTGAATTACTAGGTGAAGTTGAAGCAGCTTATGAAAATAATATTGATAATAAAAATAATGTTCGAGATATCTCTTTAGATAAAATAGAAGCAAATCCATATCAGCCAAGAAAAGTTTTTGATGATGAAAAATTGGAAGAATTATCTCGTTCAATTGTTGCTCATGGTTTACTGCAGCCAGTCGTTGTTGTAAAAAAATCAGATAAATATATTTTAATATCAGGTGAACGAAGATTTAGAGCTTCAAAGTTAGCTAATCTAAAAACTATCAAAGCAATAATACTTGATATTGATGATAAAAAATTAAGAGAATATGCTTTAATTGAAAATATACAAAGAGATGATCTAAATGTTCTTGAAATAGCATATTCTTATGCTGGATTAATAAATGAATACAATGTTACACATGAAGAATTGTCAAATATGGTTTTTAAAAGTCGTAGCTCTATTACTAATATTTTAAGATTGTTAACTTTAAGTGGATATGTTCAAGAATGCTTATCAAATAATAAAATTTCCCAAGGTCATGCTAAATTAATCGTAGGTTTAAGTGAAGATGATCAAAAAAATATAGTAGACTCTATTGTTGGCCAAAGATTGAGCGTTAGAGAAGCAGAAGTGTTAGTTAAAAATATGAAAGATAGACACATTTCTAACAATAAAAACACTAATCAAAAAAATATTTCACCAAGATTTGATATTAAAAGGTTTGATAAACTTATTGAAATATTTAAAAATGATAACATTGATATTAGAGTGAATAAAAACAACATAAAAATCAATATTAATTCTAATGATGACATAGAAAAAATATTAAATTATTTTCAAAAGAATGTATAAAATTAATTAA
>CAIJNA010000039.1 GCA_903821805.1 uncultured Campylobacterota bacterium
TTGGCACCTCGATGTCGGCTCATCGCATCCTGGGGCTGGAGCAGGTCCCAAGGGTATGGCTGTTCGCCATTTAAAGCGGTACGCGAGCTGGGTTCAGAACGTCGTGAGACAGTTCGGTCCCTATCTTCCGTGGGCGTAGGAAAGTTGAGGAGATTTGCCCCTAGTACGAGAGGACCGGGGTGAACGTACCACTGGTGTACCAATTGTTCTGCCAAGAGCATCGTTGGGTAGCTAAGTACGGATGAGATAAGCGCTGAAAGCATCTAAGCACGAAGCCAACTCCAAGATGAACTTTCCCTGAAGATCCCAGTAAGACTAACTGGTTGATAGGCTAGATGTGTAAGTAGAGTAATCTATTTAGCTGACTAGTACTAATAGATCGTTCGGCTTATTTTTATATGATTAACCTTACTAAGTAAGAGCTTTGTGCTACTATCTTATTAAGAACAAATCTAGTAAAATTCAGTTTATTTTTTACAATAGAGACTTTAATGATATTTTATATATATCAACATTAGAAGAGATTTTAAATGTTGGTGGTTATAGAGAGAAGGAAATACCCAGCCCCATATCGAACCTGGCAGTCAAGATTCTCATCGCCGATAATACTGCAGCTTTCAGTTGTGGAAATGTAGGTCGCCGCCAACTTTTAAGGTCTCTTTTTTTATTTATGGTGAAAATAATAATGATAGTTAAGTTTGCTTGGCTAGTTTGTTTTTATCTCTTTAGTGCACTAATCTTGTTTGTTAATATTTTAATTTGGATTCTATTTATAGATTAACATTTATGTTGTTTAATTATGGCTAAGTGTATTAATTATTGATTGGAAAGTTTTTATTGCATCATTTTATTATATAGTCAGCATTTAAAAGATATAATTCGAAAATTTTAAGCGGGGTCATATATGAAAAAAAGAGTGCTAGTAAAATTTTCCGGTGAAGCATTGGCTGGTATTGGTGGTTATGGAATAGACACTCAAATACTAGCTTATATAGCTAATGAAATCAAACAATTAGTTGATAATAATATAGAAGTCGGAATAGTAATTGGTGGTGGAAACATTATTAGAGGTGTTAGTGCAGCTGCTGATGGAATTATTAAACGAACAAGTGGTGACTATATGGGTATGCTTGCTACTGTTGTAAATGGTATTGCAATGCAAGAAGCACTTGAGCATATTGGCCTTGAGGCAAGACTGCAAACTGCTATTAAAATGGAGCAAATTGCTGAGACATTTATTGTAAGAAGAGCTAAAAGACATTTGGAAAAACAGAGAGTTGTTATATTTGCTGCAGGCACAGGAAATCCGTATTTTACAACAGATACTGCAGCTACATTAAGAGCTGCAGAGATTGAGGCTTGCATGCTTATAAAAGCAACAAAAGTTGATGGAGTTTACGATAAAGACCCAATGAAATACCCAGATGCAGTTAAATTGGATGTTATATCTTATGATGAAGCATTACAAGATCACATTAAAGTAATGGATGATACAGCGATAGCATTAGCAAAAGATAATAAGCTTCCAATAGTGGTTGCAAATATGAATGAAAAAGGTAATCTACTTAAAATTGTAAATGGTGATTACTCAAAATGTTCAATAGTAAAATAAAGGAAATAGTATGAGAATAGAAGAAATTTTAGCAAAAGCATTAGAAAAAGTTGGAAATGATAGATATGTTTTAGCACTAGCAGTTGGTCAAAGAGCAGATGAATTAAGTTCAGGAGCTAAACCATTGCTAGATAGCGCAATGCTAAGAAACATGAAGTATACTGATATTGCTATTCATGAAATAGCAAAAGGTTTATTAGTAATCGATGGTTTTCAAAAATAATTTTTAAACTATTTACGCTTGGAAAAATATTTAAAATCAGTTAAAAGTATTAATTGCATTGAAGATGCTATCGCACTTCTTCGTGATTCAATACAAATGACGGAGTTAATTAAAAGTGCAGTTAATTTTTGTGTTGATGCACATAAAAACCAATATAGAAAAAGTGGTGAACCTTATGTTGTTCATCCTATTTTAGTTGCTGCTATCGCTGCACATTATAGCAATGATGAATCTATGGTTCTTGCTGCACTGCTTCATGATGTGGTTGAGGATACAACTTATACCCTTGAAGAGATAAAAACTTTGTTTGGAAATGATGTTGCAAATATTGTTGACGGTCTTACTAAGATTACGGAAATTCGTGATACAGAATTTACTCATAGTATTGAAAAAGATAAACTTCTTAAATCAGCAATGACTTTTAGAAAAATGCTTGTTGCATCAACTGAAGACGTAAGGGTTTTATTGGTAAAACTTTTTGATAGAACCCATAATATGCTTACTTTGGATGCATTAAGCGAAGAAAAAAGATTTAGAATTTCTGAAGAAACACTTGTTGTTTATGCACCAATAGCTCATCGTCTTGGTATGTCAGCCATCAAAAATACACTTGAAGACCTGTCATTTTTCTATATATATCCAAATGAATACAAAAAAATAGATGATTATATAAAAAA
>CAIJNA010000040.1 GCA_903821805.1 uncultured Campylobacterota bacterium
AAATATTTTTTAAATATACAAAAAAAAACAATGATGATGCATCAAACTATGCGCTTGAATGCTTAAATTTGCCTACAAATAAACTTCTTGAAAAAGATGGTGGATGTATAAATATTGGACTCAGTGTTCTTGAGGCTACGGATCTAAAAGGTGAAAAACTATCTAAAGTTATTGAAAAAATCAAGCAAGATTATCTTAAAAAAACAGAAAAATTAGAAATAATAAATTCCGTGAATCCATTCCAAAGTCTTCTAAATAGTTCTTCAAATGAAATATTTTTTGGCACTTTTAATGAAGTTGGTAAGAATTTTAGAGTTCAATATTTTAATGCGGAACTTCCTCCGCAAATGATTTCGAAACTTCAAGAAGATAAATCAAAGTTTAAACAATTTTTGAAAACGTTAGTAACCACACCACAGATTACTACTATTCAACAATCATTATTTGATGTAAATACTACAAAGCTTGATTTTGATGATACATTTTATCTTGCTATGAATGCAATCAAACATGATAGAAATGATGTTGCACTTAAATATTTAGGCGCTGCATACAAAAAAGCATCTTGGAGATTTGATCAAGATAATGTATTATTTTGGCAACATAAACTGACAAATGATAAAAAATATTTAACATCATTAAGTGAGAGCTGGGATATTAATATTTACTCAGTATTAGCAAAGAATGAACTGAATATTGAAGTTAAAAATGCTGTTTTTGATTTTAAAATTCCTGAACAAAAAGTTTCTCTAGACCAAAATCAAACAGATTTAAATACTACAGCTAAATTTGACACAAGTGATCCTTTTTTATGGAAATCAGTTTTAGAAGATGTTAAAGATCTAAATGAAGCAAAAATGACTAAATATCGTTCTATATTTAACACAAAAGAAACTTTAGGGCATCTAACAGTTTTGGAAGAAAAATATAATAAGTATAAAATTGGATATTTTCCAAACCCTTACGAAGAACACATCAAAGACTATACGCCTCACAGACAAGCACTAATTAATGCATTAGCCAGACAAGAAAGTAGATTTGTTCAATCAGCTTTATCAACATCTTATGCAATGGGTGTAATGCAAATAATGCCATTCTTGAGCGAAGTTTTGGCAAAAGAATTACATGAACCATACGACATATTAATGCAGTTTGATGCAAAAACAAATATTAGATATGCTAATCAGCATCTAAATTATCTTGAACAAAAACTTCCTAATGTATTGTTTGTTGCATACGCTTACAATGGTGGAATAGGATTTACAAATAGAATGCTACAAAGTGGATTATTTAAACAAGGTCCATATGAACCTTATTTGAGTATGGAGCTTGTTCCATATGATGAGTCAAAGAAATATGGTAAAAAAGTACTTCTAAATTATTTAATGTATTACAATAGACAAAATAGTGAAAAACTTAACTTGTCTACTCTCCTTGAAAAGATAAAATCACCTTACCTAGATTAATATTTTCATATTTCAAATTAAGAGAATTTTTGTTTTTCTCTTTTTTGAAAGAAACTATATAATATTTTGCATATGGATTTTTGATTGGTATATGCTCCCATAAATAATTTGTTGTTGATAATTCCTCAACTTTATCTATCTCTTTGTCATTTAATGTCAAAACATATTTTTTATTATTTAAAAACATATCTTTTGGCTCTTTATTGTCTTCTGTTATGTATATACCAACCAAAAAGTTATGAAATTCATTATTGTATTTCACACTATCAGTTGAATTTAAATACGTTGCATTAATTATTGCTTTTGTTTCTAGTGAGTTTATTATGTCACCAACCATGCTATATTCCAGTCCTTTTTCATAAAGCTTGTCGCCATCAAAAACACTAAGTGCAGATTTGCTTGCACATCCACTAAATACCAATAAACAAATCAATATGATTGTATTTTTAAACATTATAAACCCCTTGAATTTACCATTATTATATAATAAGTTAGGTAAAATATTTGGGAATTAAATATAAGAACTATCAGACAAAATAAGGACATAGTAAATGGAAAGTATTTTAAAAGCTATTAAAGAAGCTAGTATTGAGATTAAGCAACTAATTGAGACTGGAGACACAGGAAAAAGTACAAATCAAAATAGTACAGGTGACACACAATTAAAATTAGATATCGCTAGTGATGAAATCATAGAAAGTTATTTCAAAAAATTAACTAACGTAAAATCAATCGTAAGTGAAGAACAAGAAAATATTATAGACATCAATGAAAATGGAACTTATTTGATTGCATACGATCCACTTGATGGAAGTAGCTTAGTTGATGTAAATCTTTCTGTTGGTTCAATCTATGGAATTTACAAAAATGATTTTAATGGTCAAAATATTGTAGCCTCTGTATATGTTGTATTTGGTCCTAGAGTTGAGCTTGTATATTGTGATGGAAAAACTGTAAAAATGTACAGATTACAAAATGGTTCATTTAACTATATTCAGGATATTAAACTTCAAGAAAAAGGTAAACTACAAGCACCTGGATCGACTCAACAATGTTGGTATCCTTACCATAAAGCAATGATAGATGGTTTCTTTAATGATGGATACAGATTGAGATATAGCGGAGGAATGGTTCCAGATCTGCATCAAATACTTCTAAAAGGTGGAGGATTATTTTCTTATCCATCAACTAGTGATCTTCCAAAAGGAAAACTAAGACAATTGTTTGAAGTGTTTCCATTTGCACTTACTTATAAGTGTGCTGGTGGTCAAGCAGTAAATGGCTTCAGTGATGTTTTAAACATTCAAACAACTCATATTCATGACACTTCACCATGTTTTTTTGGAAGTAATTATGAAATTAATAAAGTTTTAGAAGTTTATAAAAATAATGGCTAAATCGCATGGCAATCAAGAGCTAGACAGATGGGAAGAAGCTCTTAATGAGCAAATTATTATTATTCAAAATTGTCAAAATGAAAAAAATCTGAATAGTTGTTTTGTTTGTGAAGCTCTTTTGGATTGTCTAGTAAGAAAAGAATACATAAAAGCAGTATATGAAAGTATGAATAAAGGTGCTGGCGGTGGATTTGAATTCTGATCTATTCGGAAACAAAAAATTATGTGTCTGCTAATTAGCTTTGTATTTGCATATCTTTCGTACGTATTTTATATTGATGGGAACTATTTAAATAGTAGTATAAATGGTCTTATTGCAATATTTTTTAGCACTCTTTTGATCCGAAATATTATCAAAACTAAAAAAGAAAAATCTCGTAAAAAACTCTAAGAATTTCTTACTTCAAGATATTCTGTTGGAATTAAATAATCTTTTGATTTTATAAGATCATCATAGAATCCATGCTCAAACCCTAATCTGTAAAGCTTATCAAGTGCTTCATGTTGCAAATCACTAAGTTCAATTGAATCATCATTAGCATATAGACCAAGATAAGTTTGTAAGGTGTCATAGTCAACCCTTATCAAATCTCTTTCAAGAAGCATCTTGGACAGCAAATGCTTGTTTTCATTTGCAACTTTAACAGCTTGAATAAGTGTGTTTTCATATTTTATAGCATTATGAAGTGGTATGCTTCTTCTTAAGCACATTCCGCCTAGTGGTAAAGGTAGTTCAGTACCGGCTAATTCTTGCCAAATATCCCAAACTTCTATTTCAACTTCAAGATCTTTATTGTATGTAAGAATTGATTCATGTATTAAAACACCAGCATCAACAGTTCCGTCTAAAACCGCTTTTTCTATATCTAAAAAGTTCATATATGTTATTCTTGCTTCGGGATATTTAATTTTAAACAATAGCGCATTTGTAGTGTATTGACCACTCAATGCAACTTTAAAATTCTTTTTTAACTTTTTATCTTTTAGCTTGACAAGTTTAGGTCCATAACCATTTCCAAAACTAACTGCTGTTTTAAGCAATGCGAAGTCTTTTTTGACAAATGGATAAAGTGCAAAACTTATAGCGCAGATATCATATGCGCCTTTTATTGTTGCTTGATTTAGTGTTTCAATATCAAGAGCAATATTGTCAAATGAAACATCTTTTAGTGAAACCCAGCCAAATTTTATAGCGTAATACATAAAAATATCATCGGCATCTGGACTATGGGCTACAACTATTTTTTTAATACTCATGATATGTATTTCCTTTTTTATTTCGATTTTATTTTAGCAAATAATTGTTTAACGACACTTCAAGGATTT